>DATDNV010000568.1:0-5033 GCA_036518075.1 Thermoanaerobaculia bacterium | reverse complement strand
CAGCGGGTCGGCGCCGGCTAAACATCGCACTGCGATATGTTTCTTGACAAATGCACTGCGGAGTTCTGGAATAGCTCTTACTCGCTGTCCTAGGCGGGCCACCGCGGAGGGAGGACCCACATGGAACTCACGCGTCGCGGGTTCTTGAAAGCAACCACAATCGGGGGGACCATCGCTCTCGGCTTCGACGTCTCGAAGGCCGAAGCGGAGATGCGCGCGTTCAAGATCGCGCGCACGACGGAGACGCGAAGTACGTGCCCTTACTGCGCGGTCTCCTGCGGGCTGATCATCCACACCCTGGGCGACAAGTCGAAGAACACGAAGCCCTCGGTGGTCCACATCGAGGGCGACCCCGATCATCCGATCAGCCGCGGAACGCTCTGCCCCAAGGGCATCACTCTGAAGGACGACATCACTCACAAGGATCGCTTGACGACGCCCCAGGTCCGGCGTCCCGGATCGAACAAGTGGGAGGAGATCACCTGGGACCAGGCGATCTCCGGAATCGCGAGGCACATCAAGGACACGCGGGATCGTTGTCTCGTCACGAAGAACGCCAAGGGGCAGACGGTCAACCGCAACCCCGGAATCTCGATCATCGGAGGCTGCTCCGACACCAACGAATTCAACTGGCTGCAGTGGAAAGTCATCACGGCCCTGGGGGTGCCGTACCGAGACACCCAGGCCCGGGTTTGACACGGCCCGACGGTGGCCAGTTTGGCCGCCACGTTCGGGCGCGGGGCGATGACCAACGGCTGGTGCGACATCAAGAACGCGGACGTCATCCTGGCGATGGGCGGCAATCCCGCCGAGAATCACCCGGTTGGCTTCAAGTGGTTCATCGAAGCGAAGAAGACGCGCAACGCCAAACTCGTCGTGTGCGACCCGCGCTTTACGAGGACCGCGTCCAACGCGGACCTCTATGCGCCGGTGCGCCCCGGTAGCGACATTGCGTTTCTCCTCGGCATCATCCGCTATGCGATCGAGAACAAGCGATACCACGAGGACTACGTCAAGATCCACACCAATGGCCCGCTCCTGATCAACGCGGCGTACAAGTTCGACGAAGACGGAGGCGTCTTCTCCGGTTTCGACCAGGCGGGCGGCTCCTACAACAAGGACAGCTGGACCTACCAGCTGGACGCCAAGGGGTTTGCGAAAAGCGACCCGACCCTGCAGGACCCCAACTGCGTGTTTCAGCTGTTGAAGAAACACGTCGCGCGCTATACACCCGAGATGGTCGAGCGCGTTTGCGGCACGCCCAAGGACAAGTTTCTCAAGGTTTGCGAGATCGTCACGTCGACCTATCCCGCGAGCAAGGCCGGCACGATCACATACGCGCTGGGATGGACGCAGCACTCCACGGGAGTCCAGATCATTCGTGCGGCGGCGATGCTTCAGCTTCTGCTGGGCAACGTCGGGCGTCCGGGAGGCGGCGTCAACGCCTTCCGCGGACATTCCAACATTCAAGGCGCGACCGACATGGCGGGCACGTTCGAGATCCTTCCCGGGTATCTCGCGGTGCCGACCGGAAACCTGACGACTCTCAAGGAATACATCGAAGCCAAGACTCCCAAGCCTCTGACCGAACACTCCATGAACTACTGGCAGAACTACGACAAGTTCATGGTGTCGCTCCTCAAGGCGACATACGCCAAGCACGCTACGAAGCAAAACGACTACGGATACGACTGGCTGCCCAAGGTCGACGGCAACTACTCGTGGATGTACATCTGCGACGACATGTACCGCGGCAACTCCACGCGCGCGGGCGGCAAGGAGCCCGGGCCCGAAGGGATGCTCGCGTTCGGCATGAACCCGGTCGGCCTCGGACCGAACTCCAAGAAGTGGATCGCCGCTCTGGCGAAGCTCAAGTGGCTCGTGGTCGTAGAGAACGTCGAGGCCGAGACCGCAGCCTTCTGGAAGGCGCCGAAGGAATATGACACGCCGGACGCTGCCCAGATTCAGACCGAGGTTTACCAGCTTCCCGCCACCGACTTTGCGGAGAAGGACGGAACGTTCACCAACTCCGCACGCTGGATGCAGTGGAAATGGAAAGCGGTCGATCCGCCGGGCCAGGCCAAGTCGGACCAGGAGATCATCGCGAGGATCTTCCTCGCGGTCCGCGACCTCTACGTGAAGGAGGGTGGACAACTACCGGAGGCGGTTCTGAACGTCGACTGGAGCTACAGCAATCCGGTGGCGCCCGATCTGTCCGAAGCCCTGAAAGAGATCAACGGCCGCGCGCTCGAGGACCAGCACGATCCCAAGGACAAGAACAAGATCATCAAGCCGGCCGGCGAGCAACTCGACAACTTCGGACAGCTTCAGGCCGACGGCACGACCATGTGCGGAAACTGGCTGCACCTGGGCTGCTACACCTCGGCGGGCAACATGGCCCAGCGGCGCAGCGGAGTGGACGATCCGACGGGTCTGGGCATGTACCACAACTGGGGATTCTCGTGGCCGGCCAATCGCCGCATCATGTACAACCGCGCTTCGGCCGACGCCGAGGGCAAGCCCTGGGATCGCACCCGGCCCGGAATCTGGTGGAATGGCGAGAAGTGGGTCGGGGATGTGCCGGACATGAAGCCCGATGCGCCTCCCGGAACGTTCGGCGCCTTCATCATGCTGCCCGAAGGGCTCGGCCGCCTCTTCTCCGCGGCCGTCGCCGACGGACCGTTCCCGGAGCATTACGAGGCGATCGAAGCTCCGATCGTCAACCCGCTCCACCCCAAGATGACATCCAACCCGGTCTCCAAGAAGTTCTCCTCCGACAAGGACCTCTACGGAAAGAAAGAGGACTACCCCATCACCGCGACGACCTACCGTCTGACCGAGCAATTCCATTACTGGACCCGCCACCAGCTCCATGGAGTCTTGAACGAGCTTCAACCGGGATTCTTTGTCGAGATCCCGGAAGGTCTCGCCAAGGAGAAGGGCATCGACAACGGTTCGAAAGTGAAGGTCACCACCGCGCGCGGCTCGATCGAAGGGGTCGCCATGGTGACCAAGCGAATCGGGCCAATGACGATCGATGGCAAGCCGCTGTGGTACATCGGCTTTCCCATCCACTGGGGCTTCACGGGTCCCGAAAAGCACCGCGGTCCGCTCGCGAATGCAATGACCCCGTCCGCCATGGACGCGAATACGTGGACGCCGGAGTACAAAGCCTTTCTCGTCAAGATCGAGAAAGCGTGAAAGGAGGAGCGAGATGGCTTCACAAAACTTAGAGATCCGCCGCTCCTCGGCCTCCGTCCTGGGGAGCCTTTCCGGGTTGCGCGTCGTGCCGACAGTCTCCAAGTACATCGACACGACGACCTGCATCGGCTGCAAAGCCTGTGAGGCGGCGTGCGTCGAATGGAACGACACGGGCCGGATCGGGACACAGCAAACCGGCAGCTACCAGACGCTTCCGACGTTACACGCGCAATTCTGGAATCTGATCCGCTTCAACGAGAAGGAGTTTGACGGCGGGATCGTCTGGCTCATGCGCAAGGACCAGTGCATGCACTGCGACGAGCCCGGCTGCCTCGCCGCCTGCCCCGCGCCGGGTGCGATCGTGCAGTACGCGAACGGAATCGTGGACGTCAATCCCGATCAATGCATCGGCTGCGGCTACTGCGAGACGGGATGCCCGTTCGACGTCCCGCGTTTCCATCCCACGACCGGCAAAATGGCCAAGTGCACACTGTGCGTGGACCGCGTCTCGGTTGGCCTCGAGCCCGCGTGCATCAAAGCGTGCCCGACCGGCTGTCTCCAGTTCGGAACCAAGGACGACATGGTGGCGTTGGGCAACGCCCGAGTCGCTCAGCTCAAGGCGAACGGTTTCCAACAGGCTGTTCTTTACAACCCGGAAGGCGTGCATGGCACCGGCGTCGTGACGGTTCTCGCCCACGGAGACCATCCGGACTGGTACAACCTGCCCGCCGATCCCCACGTGCCGTGGGGAGTCAAATTCTGGAAGAGGCTGCTTCGTCCGATCGGAGTCATCGCGATTTTCGGAGCGGTGGTCGGAGCCTTCGCGCACTACACCAAGTACGGCCCCAAGAAGGTCCAGGGAGCAGACGACTCCGATCGAAACATCCCGGTGGCATAGGAGGCCGCGATGAGCACAGCCGTCACCCATCGCCCCATGGACGCCGCCGTGATCGCGGCGCGCAATCGAGAGGACATCGTCGTCGGCAACGAGATCATCCGACACAACCGGGCATCGCGGCTCATCCACTGGAGTGTGGCCGTGACTTTCTTCCTGTGCCTCTTCACAGGGATGCCGATCTGGACCCCTGTTTTCGGTTGGATGGCCTATCTCTTCGGCGGTCTCTCGGTTTGCCGGGTGATCCATCCTTATATCGGCATCGCGTTCTTCATCTTCTCGATCGCAATGTTTTTTCAGTGGATCTCGGACATGCACTTCCGCGACGATGAGCGCGGCTGGCTGGGCCCCAAGCTCATGACCTACATGCGGTACGAGACCGACGACTCGCAGACCGGCAAGTACAACGGCGGGCAAAAGCTCCTCTTCTGGGCCGTCTCGCTCGGCGCGCTCGGGCTCCTCTTGTCGGGGCTCGTGATGTGGTTCCCGAGAGCGTTTCCGCCCATCCTGATCGAGTTCTCGTTCCTGCTCCACGACGTGACGTTCATCCTGTTCGTCGTGGCGATCGTCTTCCACATCTACCTGGGAACGGCTGCGGAGCCAGGAACGTTCGGTTCGATGACCCGCGGCACCGTCACCCGGACCTGGGCTCGCCTCCATCATGGGCGCTGGTACCGCGAAGTGACGGGTGACGACTCCCGCCGAGCCTAGAGTCTCGAAGGTCGTCTCCGATTTCGAGCTCCGCGCCGCGCGCGCGGAGCTTCTGCTTCGGCTTACGCCGGCAGCGCGGGAGCCTCTTCAGTTCGCGGCCGGGCTGTACCGAGTTCAGGCCCGAATCGCGTCCGAGATCGAGAGCGCGAACCGGGAGGAACCGCTCACCGGGCACCTCTCCGAGGACGTCGATCGGTTTCGGGATCGAGTCTCCTATCTCCTTCGT
>DATDNV010000567.1:0-2395 GCA_036518075.1 Thermoanaerobaculia bacterium | reverse complement strand
TCACCCCGGGTGACGACTTCGCGGACCAGGTCGAAGTAGCCGGTGCCCACTTCCCGCTGGTGCTTCGTCGCGGTGTATCCCTGGCTTTCGGCGGCAAACTCGCTCTGCTGGAGCTCCGAGTAGGCGAGCATCCCGCGTTCCCGATAGTCGCGCGCCAGACGGAACATCCCGTAATTCAGCGCGTGGAATCCCGCGAGCGTCACGAACTGAAACTTGTAACCCATCGCGGCGAGCTCGCGTTGAAACGCGACGATCTCTTCTCGGTCGAGATGCTTCTCCCAGTTGAAGGAGGGTGAGCAGTTATAAGCGAGCATCTTCCCCGGATCCTCCGCGTGCACGCCTTCGGCAAAGAGCCGCGCCTCGCCGAGATCGGGATGCGAGGTTTCGCACCAGATGAGATCCGAGAAAGGGGCATACGCCCGAGCGCGCGCGATCGCCGCATCGAGGCCGCCTCGAAAACGGTGCCAGCCCTCCCGCGTACGCTCCCCGGTCAGGAAAGGACGATCCCGCTCGTCCACGTCGGAAGTGAGAAGCCGGGCGCTGTCCGCGTCGGTGCGGGCGATCAGAACGGTCGCGACTCCGAGCACGTCGGCGGCCAGTCGCGCCGCGATCAGCGTATCGATGAACTGGCTCGTCGGAACCAGGACCTTCCCACCCAGATGCCCGCACTTCTTTTCCGACGCGAGCTGATCCTCGAAGTGGACGCCGGACGCCCCCGCCTCGATGAGCGCCTTCGTCAGCTCGTAAGCATGAAGAAGGCCGCCGAACCCCGCTTCCGCGTCGGCGACGATCGGCGCCATCCAGTAGGTTCCGTCGTCGCCCTCCGCGTGATGGATCTGATCGGCTCGCTCGAGCGTCTGATTGATGCGGCGCACGACGGACGGTACGCTGTTGGACGGATAGAGGCTCTGATCCGGATACATCTGCCCCGACAGGTTTGCGTCGGCCGCCACCTGCCAGCCCGAGAGGTAGATCGCCGGGAGGCCCGCCTTGACCTGCTGCATCGCCTGATTGCCGGTGAGGGCACCCAGAGCCGCGACGAACTCCTCGGTTTCGAGCAGCCGGCGAAGACGCGCGGAGCCCCGCTCCGCATGCGAATACCGGATCGGGAAGCTGTTGCGGAGCCGCAAAACGTCGACCGGGGAGTAGGGACGGCGGATTCCCGCCGACTGCTCCTCTCTCTGCCACTGCGCCGCCAGCCGCCGCGCTGCGACCTGGTCTCTGGAATCCGTCATCGCTTCCGTCTCCTTCCCGGCGAACCGGTCCATCCGTTCGCGCAGGGGCATTCTCCTGGATGCGAAATGGGCTATCAAGCGAAATTTCGCTGACAGCGACATGTTATTATTTCGCGCTCAGCGAAATGACAGACCCCGCGCCGCGACCCGAGAGCGTCGACAGCGACCACCTTCGCTTCGTGCTGGGGCTGAAGCTCAAGAGCCTGCGCCAGCAAAGAGGAAAGCCTCTGAAGGCGATCGCCGCGAAGTCTCACCTCTCCGTCTCCTATTTGAGCGAGATCGAAAAGGGGAAGAAGTACCCCAAGCCCGCCAAGCTTCTCGAGCTCGCTCGCGCGCTCGAGGTCCCCTTCGATTCGCTCGTCTCGCTCCAGGTCGAGGAGGAGATGAGCCCCGTCAAGGCGGTTTTTTCGTCGGGACTGCTGCGAGAGTTTCCTTTCGACCTGTTTGGCATCGAGCCCGAGGACCTGTTCGATCTCGTCACGCAGGATCCGGCGAAGGCAGGCGCGCTCTTGCGCACGTTCCTGGAGGTCGGACGCATCTACGACGTCCACGCCGAGCATTTCCTTCTGGCGGCTTTGCGCTCCTATCAGCAGATGCACGCGAACTACTTCGAAGACGTGGAAGAGGCCGCGTCGAGCTACCGGAAGAGCCACGGATGGTCCGGACGGCGCCCGCCGAGCTACGCGCGGCTGCGCGCCGCGCTCGAGAAACAGCACGGTTACGTCGTGGATGAGGAGACGCTGCCGGCGCAACGGGAGCTGCAGAGCCTCCGGTCCGTCTTTCAGGACGGTTCGCCGCCGCGGCTCCTGATCAACGGACGCCTGATGGCTTCGCAGAAGGCGTTCGTTCTGGCGCGCGAGATCGGCTACCGGCACCTGAGCCTGGGCGAGCGGGCGATCACCTCGAGCTGGATCAAGGTCGAGTCCTTCGAGCAGGTGCTGAACAACTTCAAGGCTTCCTACTTTGCCGGCGCGCTCCTGATCGATCGCGACTCGCTGCAGGGAGACCTCGGAAGGTTCTTCGCCCGGCCGAAGTGGAGCGGTGATGCGCTCGTCGAAGGCATGCGGCGCTATGACGCCACGCCGGAGATGTTCTTCCACCGGCTGACCCAGCTCATCCCCCGTCTCTTCGGGTTGCGTGAGATCTTTTTCATGAGGTTC
>DATDNV010000566.1:0-2667 GCA_036518075.1 Thermoanaerobaculia bacterium | reverse complement strand
GATCGCGGCGGGCATGTTGCGCTTGGCCAGGCCGTTGAAATCCGACACCGACTCCGCCGCGTAGCCCTTGCTCTCGAGCAGGATCACGAGAGCGAAGGCGCCGAAATTCATGAACGTGTAAGCGAGAAGGTAGACGAGGATTCCCCACAGGCCGAATTCGGTTCGGAAACCGAGCACGCCGAGCAGCGCGTAGCCGCCGTGGGCGATCGAAGAGTAGGCCAGCATGCGCTTGACGTTGGTTTGCAGCAGCGCCGCCACGTTGCCCCAGACGAGCGTGATCGCGGAGATCAGCGCGACGACCAGACCCCAGTCGGCGTGGAACTTGGGGAACCCGACGTAGAAGATTCTGGCGAGAATGGCGTAGGCGGCAATCTTCGGCCCAACGGAGAAGAAGGCGGTGATCGGCGTTGGCGCTCCTTCGTAGACGTCCGGCGTCCAGAAGTGGAAGGGCACCGCCGCGGTCTTGAAGAGAAGTCCCGCGAGCAGAAGCAGAATCCCCAGAACGAACAGGTTTCTTCCTTCGCCCGAGGCGGCCAGCGCCGCCAGATCCGTCAGCCCCATCTTTCCCGAAACCCCATAAATCAAAGAAAGGCCGTAGAGCAGAACGCCCGAGGAGAAGGCGCCGAGGATGAAGTATTTGAGCGCCGCCTCGGTCGAGCGCACTTCTCCCTTGAAATATCCGGCGAGAACGTAGGAAGCCAGCGCCATGAGCTCCAGCGAGACGTAGATCGAAATGAGGTTGGAGCCCGCCACCATGAAAAACATCCCGACACCGGTAAACAGGAGCAGCGAGTAGTACTCACCGCCCGGGTACGGGGCCGCGCCGACGTAGCGGATCGACGCCAGGATCGTCAGCGCGATCGAAATCAGGATCATGACCTGGAAGAACAGGGCGAAATTGTCGAGGACGAACATGCCGCCGAGAATGGGCCCGCGATCCCTCGGGGCCGCGACCGCCACGATGGCGAGCAGGACGCCGGTGATCGCAACGATCAAAACCGACAGGAAACCCAGGAACTCTTCCTTCGCCTTGCCGACGAAGACCGCGAGGACGAGCAGCAGAAGGCCACCGAACGTGAGGAAGAGCTCGGGAGCCAGAAGGACCCAGTCCGACGCGTCGAACTTCAACGGACACCTGCGTCGGCGCCTGCAGCGGGACTTTCCGCGGGGGCCGGGGCGGCGGCGCCCGAAGCCAGCGCCGGCTCCGTCTCCGTGCGTCCTCCGACCGCGCGAACGATATTTTCCGAGGGAGCGCGCACGAGGTCGAAGAACGGACGCGGATAAAGCCCGATCCAGAAAGCCATGATGACCAGCGGAGCGAGCGTCAGCTGCTCGCGCATCGACAAATCGGGCAGCGAGGCATTGGCAGGCTGCGTGACTTCGCCGAAGAACACGCGCTGGTAGAGCCAGAGCAAGTAGGCGGCCCCGAGCACGATTCCCGTCGCGGCCGAGAAGGCCCACCAGAAGTTCCTCGCGAAGGCGCCCTGGAGAATCGTGAACTCGCCGATGAACCCGTTGAGCAGCGGCAGCCCCATGGAGGACAGCGCCATGACCATGAAGTAGGTCGCGTACACCGGCATGGGCCGCGCGAGCCCGCCGTAGTCCGCGATCATCCTCGTATGCCGCCGCTCGTAAACGATTCCGACCAGGAGGAACAACGCGCCGGTCGAGATGCCGTGGTTGACCATCTGAAGGATCGCTCCCTGGATTCCCGCCATGTTCAACGCGAAGATCCCGAGCATGACGAAGCCAAGGTGCGAGACGGAGGAGTAGGCGATCAGCTTCTTCATGTCTTTCTGAACGAGGGTCACCATCGCGCCGTAGACGATCCCGACGATCGCGAGCGTGACCATGGTCCCGGCCACCCACGGCGTCCGCACGGCGTCGGGGAACATGGGCAGCGAGAAACGCACGAAACCGTAAGTTCCCATCTTCAGCAGGATCGCGGCCAGGATGACCGATCCTGCCGTGGGCGCTTCGGTATGCGCATCGGGCAGCCAGGTGTGGAACGGGAACATCGGGACCTTGATGGCGAAGCCGAGGAAGAACGCGAAGAAGAGCCAGATCTGAAGTTCCGCCGGCATTCCCGCCGCCACCGACGTGAGCTTCTCAATCGAGAAGGTCGGCGGGTGGTGGAGACCTCCGTAACCGAGGAAGCCGGTCGTGTTGTAGAAGTAGAGCGCGATGATGCCCAGAAGCATCAGAACGGAACCCGCGAGCGTGTACAGGAAGAACTTGATGGCGGCGTAAAGGCGGCGCTCGCCTCCCCAGACCCCGATCAGGAAATACATGGGGACCAGCATGATTTCCCAGAAGACGTAGAACAGAAAGAAATCGAGGCTGCAGAACGTGCCGATCATGAAGCACTGGAGAAGAAGGAGCAGGACGTAGTACTCCTTCTCGCGCACCGCGATGGCCGTGTAGGAGCAGTAGACCGCGATGACGCCGATGAACGTGGTCAGGAGCAGAAGGATGAGGGAAATGCCGTCGAGGCCGAAGTGATAGTCGACGCCGAGCGAGGGAATCCAGGAGGCCTGCTCGACGAACTGGTAGGCGGCCTTCGTGCGGTCGAAACCGAACCAGAGCGGCAGCGAAACGGCGAAGTCGAGCGCCGCGATGAATGTGGCGAAGTATTTGATCGTACGCGTCTTTTCTTTCGGGATCAGG
>DATDNV010000565.1:0-4978 GCA_036518075.1 Thermoanaerobaculia bacterium | reverse complement strand
GAGGGCGTAGGCGGAGAGGATGACCCCCTCGATGACCTGGTGGGGGTCTTTCTCCATCATCAGGCGGTCCTTGAAAGTTCCGGGTTCCGACTCGTCGGCGTTGCAGAGGAGGTAGACCGGTTTGCCTTTCGTGTCCTTCGGAACGAATCCCCATTTGACGCCGGTCGGAAAGCCCGCGCCGCCGCGTCCGCGGAGACCCGATTTCTTGACCTCGTCCGTCAGTTTCTCGGGCGTCCAGCCGCCGGTCAGGACGGTGCGCAGCGCCTTGTATCCGCCGTCGGCGATGTAGCCGTCGATCGAAATCGAATCCGATTTGCCGATACGGGCGAGAAGGACGGGATCCATTACGCTTCGCTCCGGAGCCGCTCGAGGAGCGAGTCCAGCTTCTTCTCGTCCATCGGCTCGTGGTAGGTGTCATCCACCATCATCGACGGAGCGCGATCGCAGCCCGCGATGCATTCGACTTCCACGAGGGTGAACTTCTTGTCGTCCGTCGTCTCCTCAAGCTCGATCCCCAGCCGTTTCTTGCAATGCGCGACGAGATCTTCGGCTCCTGCCAGATGACAGGAGATCGACGTGCAGATCTGAAGGAGGTGCCGGCCCGTCGGCTTCAGGTTGTACATGGTGTAGAAGGTCAGCACGCCGTCGACGTGAGAGGGAGCCAGATCGAGGATTCGCGCGACCTCCTCCGCCGCCTCCTTCGAGATCCAGCCCCAGGTCTCCTGCGCCACCCACAGCACGGGGAGAAGCGCCGCCTGCTTGGTCGGATACCGCTTCAGGATCTTCTCGATCCGCGCGAGCGCCTCCGGGGGGAAGGCCCGCTTTTCGCCCGCCTCTTCGACGGAGTACCGGCGGTGGCTCACAGGTCGAACGCCCCTTTCTTCCAGATGTAGGCGTAGCCGACCGCGAGGACGCCGATGAAGACGCTCATTTCCGCCAGAAGCGGGACCGCGTTCGAGCGGAAGATGACCGCCCACGGGTAGAGGAACGCGATTTCGACGTCGAAGAGGATGAAGATCATCGCGATGACGAAGAACCGGATCGACATGCGCTTGTGGGACGCGTCGATGAGCGGAACGCCGCTCTCGTAGGTCTGGAGCTTGCCGCGGGTCTTGAGTTTCGGCCCCAGAATCGCGTTGAGAAAGAGAATGAAGGCCGCCATCCCGGCTGCGAGCCCGAGAAGGATGAGGATCGGAATAAAGCTCGCTGGCATTTGGCCGCAGTGACTTTTTCACAGGGATTCGCCCGAGTCAACGCGCGGCCAAACCCCGCGCCGCGCGCGGCCGTTGAGTCAGTCGCGCTACGATCCGAGCGTGTCGGAAGACTTCTTTCCGGTTGCGCTGATTCCCGCCTACCGGGCCGAGGCCACCGTGGGCACGGTCGTGAGCGGACTCGCTCCCAGCGTCCGGAGAGTCCTCGTGATCGACGATGGATCTCCCGACCAGACAGGAGCGGCCGCGGCGAGGGCCGGCGCGGAGGTCTTACGGCTCACGGAGAACCGCGGGAAAGGGGCGGCGCTTCGCGCGGGCCTCGATCGGGCTCTCGGGTCGCCCGCCACGCACGTCGCGTTCGTCGATGCGGATGGCCAGCATGACCCGGGAGACCTCCGCCGTCTGCTCGATGCGGCGCGGGAAGGGTCCGACTTCGTCATCGGTACGCGGATGCGCCAGCCGGAGGAAATTCCGCTCGTGCGGTTTCGGACGAACGAAATCGGAAGCCGGATTCTCTCGCGAATGACCGGCCTCGAGATCGAGGACGGCCAATCCGGCTTTCGGGTCGTCGCCGCGGACCTTCTCCGGCGCTTGAAGCTCAACGCGCGCGGGTATTCCATCGAGACCGAGATCCTCCTGAAGGCGGCCCGCCACATCCGCCGCTTCCGTCAGGTGCCGGTGCGAGCCGTCTACGGCGGCGGATCGCACTACCGGCCGTTTCGCGACACGTGGGTCATCTCGTGGGGAGCGGTGTATTACAAGGTGTTCGAGTGCGATTAGCTCGCAGATCACAGCTCTCAGCTTTCAGCCAGACAAGAACCCTCTTCTGACTGTGAGCTGATAGCTGAAAGCTGATAGCTACAATCTCTCCGAGTGACAAATCCCATCATCACGCCTCTGCGCACTTCCGGCCGCGCTCCGCGCGTCCTCACGATCGACGTCGAGGACTGGTTTCACGTTTGCGGGGACGACTACTACTCGGATCCCCGGCGCTGGGACTCGTTCGTTTCGCGCGTCGAGCGAAACATGGTGGATCTCTTTGGCCGTCTGGCGGCAGCCCGCCACCGCGCGACGTTCTTCTTCCTCGGATGGGTGGCCCGGCGCTATCCGCAGCTCGTGCAGGAAGCGGTACGCCGCGGACACGAGATCGGAGTCCATGGAGACGTGCACCGCCGCGCCGACGAGCTGAGCCTCGCCGAATTTCGCGACGATCTGCTCCGCGCGCGCGACTCGATCGAAAAAGCGGGCGGCGACCGTCCGACCTGTCATCGCGCCGCGGAGTGGTCGATTCGAGACCCGCGGAAAGAGAGTCTGGCCGTGCTCGCGAAGGAAGGGTTTGCCTGCGACGCTTCGATCATGCCGGTCCCGCCGCTCGGGGCCGCGGACAATCCGCCCGGTCCATATCGAGTGAGCTGGGAATCGAGCTCGATCGCCGAGGTCCCGCCTCTGACCGGGCCGGGATTTGGCCGGACGATCCCGATCGGCAGCGGCTGGGCGTTTCGGATGTTCACCGCGAGGCGCGTTCGCGGAGTCGAAGACCGGTTTCGCGACGCGGGGTGGCCAGCCGTGTTTACGTTCCATCCCTGGGAGTTCGACAATGCCCATCCGACGATGGAGGGGCTGGCGCCGATCGGAAAGCTCGTTCACTTCTATCGTCTCGGGTCGGTTCCGGAGAGCTTCGATCGTTGGCTCGCCCAGGATCGCGCGGTCGCTCTGGGCGACGCGTGCCGGGAGCTCGCGGCGGCGGCTGCCGCATGACGGCTCCCGTCGCCTTTCTCTTCCCGGGTCAGCTCTCCGAGTTCGTCGGCATGGGCAAAGACTTCTACGAGGCCGACCCGGAAGCGCGCAGACTCTTTGGTGAAACGTCGCGGCGGTGCGGGCGCGACCTCGAACGTCTCCTGTTCGAAGGACCGGAGCCGAGTCTTCACGAGAATCTGGCCGCGCAGGCCGGTGTCTATCTGGTCTCGACGCTGGCCTGCCGCGCACTCGAGCAGAGGGGAGTTCGGCCGGGAGCGACCGCCGGCTACAGCCTCGGCAATTACGCCGCCTTCGTCGCGGCGGGAGCCGTCTCCTTCGAGGAGGGCCTCGAAGTGCTGGTCGCGGTCTGGCGGGAAACGGAGAGGCTCGGGATCACCGGCGCGATGGGCGCGGTCGTGGGTGCGAGACGGGAAGTGGCCGAGGAGACGTGCGCTTCTTTGAGGAGAGCGGGACATCCGGTCTGGATCGGAAACGTGAACTCGAGCACTCAGTTCGTGCTGACCGGAGAGGCTTCCGCCGTGAAACAGGCGCTCGCCTCGCTCGGCCCGAGGGCGCTCTCGGTCCTGCCGCTCTCCATGAGCTGGCCGATTCACAGCGAGCGGATGGCTCCCGTCGCGCGCGCCATCTCCCCGGTCGTCGCGTCCTGCCGCTCGATTCGCGATCCCGCGGTCCCGTTTCACGGGCCGGACGGCCGCATCGTGGAGCGGGGGGACCGCATCCGGGAGCTGCTTGCGACCGAGTTCGTGCACCCCACCCTCTGGAACGCCACGTTCGAATCGATGGTCGCGGCCGGGTTTCGCACGTTCCTGGAAGTTGGTCCGGGAGAGATGCTCGGCCGGATGTCCCGCTGGATCGACCGGTCGGTGACGGTGCATCGGGCGGGAACGCTGGAAGAGATTACGAAAGTCGCGGATATATTGCGCGCATGACTGCGACGCGCCATCGATCATGAAGACGGCTGTCATTACCGGCGGCGTTCGAGGCATCGGGCGCGCGATCGCCGGCGAGCTCGTGGCGGCGGGCCACCGCGTCGTCCTGACGTATCGGAAGGAAAGCGTGCGCGGCGAGCAGGCGGTCGCCGAGATCACCGCTCGGGGAGGGCAGGCGGTGGCGCTGAAGGCAGACGTGACCGACCCGCAGGACGTGCGCGCGCTGGCGGAGCGGGTCGAGACGGATTTTGGCGGCGCCGACATCCTCGTGAACAATGCCGGGATCATCAAGGACGCCGTGTTCGCCCTCATGAAAGAGGAGGATTGGGACCGGGTCGTCGATACGGATCTCAAGGGGGCGTTCCGGGTGACGCGGAGCCTGATCCGCGGGATGCTCCACAAGAGTTGGGGCCGCATCGTCAATATCGTCTCGGTCTCGGGCATCTCCGGCCATCCTGGACAAACGAACTATTCCGCGGCCAAGGGAGGCCTGATCGCGTTCACGAAGGCGCTCGCGCTGGAGCTCGCGACACGCGGTATCACGGTCAACGCGGTGGCGCCGGGCCTGGTCGAGACCGAGATCATCGCGCACCTGAAGCCCGAAGCACGGAAGGATTTCCTCGCGAAGATACCGATGGCTCGATTCGGCCAGCCCGAGGAGATCGCCGCGATCGTAGGTTTCCTGGCGTCCGAGCGCGCCTCCTACGTGACGGGGCAAATCTGGCGAGTGGACGGAGGAATGGCGTAGGTGACGAGGTTGAAAGTTCAAGGTCCAAGGTCCAAGGTTCAAGGTCCAAGGGTGCGGGAGGGTTCAATGTTCCACTGCAGGCTCGATGAGCAGCTCAGGCTTTGAGCCTTAGACTTTGGACATTGGACTTTGGACTCGGTCTCACGCCCTATAATCCGTGTCTCAAGGAGACCCAATGACCAGGGAAGATCTGACGGTTCAGGTCAAGAACCTGATCGTCCGCAGGCTGAAGCTCGACATCGATCCGGCCTCGATTCAAAACGACGCCCCGCTGTTCGGCGAGGGGCTGGGACTCGATTCGATCGACGCCCTCGAGCTCGTGCTGGGCCTCG
>DATDNV010000564.1:0-3675 GCA_036518075.1 Thermoanaerobaculia bacterium | reverse complement strand
ATCCACCCGCCGCTCGTGGTCTTCCTCATGCTGGCCAGCCTCGCACTCATCTCGGCCCTGCTCGCGGGCTACGGGATGGCCGCGGCGGGAAAGACGCGGAGTGTGTTTCACCGGGTTGCGTTCGCCGCGATGATTGCGGCGACCGTCTACGTCATCATCGACATCGAATACCCGCGGCTGGGACTGATCCGAGTCGATTCCGCGGATAGCCTGCTCTCTGATCTACGGCAGACGATGAAGTGAACCGGGCCGATCGATCGCTTTTCCGAATCATCCGAGTGACGGAGGTCGAAGCGGCGACGAAGCTGGCTGCCGTCCGAGCGGTTGCGGTCGCGTCGCTCGCCGCGCTTTCCATCTGTCCGGCGGCGATGGCCTTCGACAGCAAAGGACATGTCGTCATCGAGGCGCTCGCCTATCGCTCGCTCATCGAAGGACGCGACGGACAGCCGCCGCGGCCCGAGGTGCTGCGGGACCTCTTGAACGACGGCGCGATCGCTCCTCCCCTCTGTTTCGGCTGGGTTACAGATCCCCCGGGGTACTGCCTCGACGCCGCGACGTCGAATCCTCTCCTCGAGTGGCCCAAACCGTTGACCGACCAGCCCGACGCCGCGTTTCGGCGCCAGTTCAGCGACGCGGGACAATGCTTTCACTTCATGGCGAAACTCGAGGATTCCGAGTCTGCGGAGATCAGCGGCACCGAGATTCCGCGCGCCCTTGCCACTTCAGCCCTCGTCCGCTGCCGCGATCTTCTCGACGTCCTCCTGCGCCAGGTCGTGATCGATGGAGGCCCGGGAACGCGCCGAAGCGGGTACGGGCTGTACGAGTTGATGCACTCGATCGGCGATTCCTTCTCCGGCGCCCATACGCAGCGGCGGACGGGAACTCACGAGATCGAGGAGTTGCGCGTCTGGAAGCCGTTGACGCGACTTCCCGGCCTCACCACCCAAGCGCAGGCTCGCATCCCGAAGTCCGCCTTTCACGGATGGAACGACCACCGCGACAAGACGTACGTCGTGGAAGATCGAGTGACCGCGGAAGGCCGGCAGTGCAAAGAACTCGTGAACGATCCCTACACCGTCCCGTACGAATGCCTCTCGGAGGAGGGGGATCTCGCCAGACAGGCGATCGTCGAGCTTCTGGTTGTCGTTCGACAGCTGCGCGTCGGGCAGGTCGCCGGCACGGGAACCGGAATTCCCGAACAGTCGGACGCGTGGCGCACATTCAAGGACAGGTGGTTTTCACCGGCATATCCCTGCAGTGGCGAAGAGTGCTCTGAACGGCAGCCGGCCGACCTGGCCCCGGGGGCGTACGCGTTCCTCGGCCTCACGACGCAGTACAACACGACGCGAAAGTTTTTCGAAGTCGCCGCAGAAGGGACGCTGCTCAAGTACAGCTCGAATCTGAATCCCTTCGTCTACGGCCTCTCGGCGAACGTCGGATACCGGCACAACAACAGCGGAGAGAGTCAGGGAGTCGCAGGGCTCCGGCTCGATCTCATCCTTCCTCTCGGAAAGCGAGCCGCGCTCGGGTTCAGCCCCATGGGCTGGCGCGTGGCGTTTGGAGGCGAGAAGGACGCCTCCGAGCTCACGACGAGCTTCTTTCGGTTCGACTATCTCGTTTCCGACAGATGGTCATTGACCATGACCGGCCCCCTCGATGTGAATTGGCGCAAGCCGGATGTCGAGTGGTCGTTCGGGCTTGGCTTGAAGTACGCGTTCACTTCGACGAAGCTCGCCGGCGGCCCGTTGATCCAAAAGCACGAGGAAAAGGTCGATCGTCGCGACGAGACCTGGTCTCCTCCTGCCGCTCCCTACGGACGGCTCCTGGGACGTTCCGCCTCCTGGTACGCCGCGACCGGAGCGACCACGGTCGAAACTCCGGCGAATTCCATCGAGGGTCGCCAGTATGGAGGCGGGTCTCTGGGAACCGAAGTGATGTGGGATCGTGACAGGTGGGGCGGCCGCTTCGCGTGGGCGCCGGGCGCTTCACTGGCCATCGGCGAGCGCAACACGTCGGGCGAATCGAGTTATCTCACCGGCGTCTTCACGCTCGGCGTGCGCTGGTACCTCCTGCGAGTCATAGGCCTCTCGTTGACACCGGTGAGAATCGAGGGCGGTCCCAAGATCCATG
This sequence comes from Thermoanaerobaculia bacterium, assembly GCA_036518075.1. Taxonomy (GTDB): domain Bacteria; phylum Acidobacteriota; class Thermoanaerobaculia; order UBA5066; family Gp7-AA6; genus DATDNV01. Next base: position 1,545 of record DATDNV010000564.1, on the reverse strand, counting down.
GAAAAAACGAACCCGACTCGTCCGCCGACGTTCACGGCTCCCCCGGAAGCCAGTACTACTTCCAGCCAGGGACCCGCGCGGGCATTGCGTTCAACGCGGGCATCATCGACATCCTCGTCGAGGGCCCCACTCTGGCCTGGCAATCGAGTCCATCCAAAAGAGGCGAGATCCTGAGCATTCACCTCGGCATTCGCCTGAACTAGCAAGAGATCGCACACAGCCGCGATAGGATCCGCCTCGAAACCGGCGGCAAGGAGGCCCCATGTCCAAAGCTCCGGAACGCTCCAGGTACGAGCGCTACATCTTGGGCGCCGTGCTGATCCTGCTGCTGCTCGGCTGCTACCTGGTCGTCCGGCCCTTCCTGACCGCGTTCCTCTGGGGCGCCATCATCGCCATTTCGACTCGCGGCCTTTACAAACGAGTCTTGAAGCTCATTGGCGGACGGCGCAAGCTCGCGTCGACGCTCACGGCGTTCCTTCTGGCAGCGGTCCTTCTCGTGCCGATCGGCGGATTCGCCATCCGCCTCGCGGCGGAGATGCCGGAGCTCATGGATCGCGTGAAAGGCATGTTCGCCGGCGGATTGAGCCAGCCGCCGAGCTGGCTTAACGGGTTGCCCCTGATCGGCAAACGAGCGAGCGAGTGGTGGGTCGCCACGGCGGCCAATCCGGAGAAGCTCCGCCAGGACCTGCGCCCCCTCATCGGTCCTGTCAAGGACTTCCTCCTCAGTGCCGCGGCGGGCATCGGGCTGGGAGTCCTCGAGTTCGTCCTGGCCCTCGTCATCGCGGCTCTTCTTTACTCCCGCGGCGAGGAAACAGAAAAGCTCTTGAACAAGATCGCGTTCCGCGTCGGGGGCGAATTCGCACGCAAGCAGCTCAACGTCGTCCGGTCGACGGTCAGGAGCGTCTTCAACGGCATCCTCGGCACCTGCGCCGCTCAGGCGATCCTGGCGATGATCGGCTTCTGGATCGCGGGTGTTCCCAGAGTGCTTCTCCTTGGAATGGGCACATTTTTCTTGTCAGTCATACCCGGCGGCCCGACGGTCCTCTGGTTGCCCGCCGCGCTCTGGTTGAACTCGACTCGCGGGACGGGCTGGGCGATCTTCATGGCGGTATGGGGACTGGTTATCGTGGGCGGCTCCGACAACTTCATCCGCCCGCTCCTGATCGGAAAGGGCGTCGAAGCGCCGCTGTCGCTCGTCTTTCTCGGCGTGATCGGAGGCGTTCTCTCTTTCGGATTCCTGGGGCTGTTCATCGGTCCGACGATCCTGGTGGTCGTTTACAACCTCTTCCAGGAATGGATGGCGAAAGAGGAAAAAGAAGAGTCACCGGCCACCGCCCGATGAGTATTTCGCTGGCCGACGGTGGTGTTTCCGCACCCATTTGACGAATGGCCGCAAACGAAAAGGTTCGATTCACTCAGAAGTATCTCGATCCCGCGAGCCGGCTCGGAGAAGTTCTTTTCGGGCTGATCATGGTCCTGACCGTCACGTCGGTGGCGGGAATTGAGATCGAACGGGGAAACCTCTCTGCGCGCGACCTGCTCGTG
>DATDNV010000563.1:0-3004 GCA_036518075.1 Thermoanaerobaculia bacterium | reverse complement strand
GTCCTCACCTCAATCGCGTTCGTTTACATCACGCAGTACTACACCGAATACAAGTACCGCCCGGTGCGAGAGATCGCCGAGGCTTCTCAGACCGGACCGGCAACCAACATCATCACGGGAATCGCGGTGGGCTTCGAGTGCACGCTCGCTCCGGTCATCGCGATTTCGATCGCGATTCTCGCTTCCTACAAGATCGGAGCGTCCGCGCTACCGGGAGGCGGCTTGTTCGGAACCGCCGTCGCCACGATGGGGATGCTCGGGACCGCGGCATACATCCTCGCCATGGATACCTTCGGGCCGATCACCGACAACGCCGGAGGAATCGTCGAGATGTCCCGGCAGCCCGAAGAGATTCGGAAGAAGACCGACCGGCTGGACGCAGTGGGAAATACGACCAAAGCCCTGACGAAGGGATACGCGATCGGCTCCGCGGCCCTCGCGGCATTCCTGCTCTTCTCCGCGTACCTGGATGAGCTGAAGAACTACGGCGCGGAGCTTCAGTCCGTCAATCTGTCGAAGCCCGAAGTCTTCATCGGCGGGCTGCTCGGGGCGATGCTCGTCTTCTTCTTCTCCGGTCTCGCCATCAAGGCCGTCGGCAAGGCGGCGTATGTCGTGATCCAGGACGTGCGAGCCCAGTTTCAAGAGCACCCAGGAATCATGAAGGGAACCGAGAAGCCGGACTACGGGCGTACGGTCGACATCGTCACGCGTGGAGCTCTGCGACAGATGATCGCACCCGGCCTCGTCGCCGTCGGAACGCCCATCGCGACCGGCCTCGTCTTCAAGACGTTCGGCGTGGGCGCAGAGGCGGTGGCAGCCCTCCTGATGATCGGAACGATCGCCGGCATCGTGGTCGCGACGTTCCTCAACAACAGCGGCGGCGCCTGGGACAACGCCAAGAAGTACATCGAAGCCGGCCAGTACGGCGGAAAGGGATCCCCGACCCACAAGGCTGCCGTCGTAGGAGACACCGTCGGCGATCCGTTCAAGGACACGGCTGGACCGTCGCTGCACGTGCTGATCAAGCTTCTGGCGACGATCACGCTGGTGCTCGCGCCGCTGTTTATCTAACGTCGCCGTCACTTGCTTGGGATCTGCGCCTATGGGCGCACCGGCGAGCGGCTCGCCATACACGGCTCGACCGCTCGCCTGATCCCTCGCTGCATTCCGGCTCCCGCGGCACGAGGCTCAGTTTGCAGCGCAGGTGGTCGCTGCGCGACCGGCGCTGCGAAATTTTCTAAACGAGGGCGGACCCCGGAGACTTCGCGCTCCGCGACGAAGATGGAGGGCCTCGCCGCAGGGTCGAGTCTAGTCTTCTATATCAGCTCTGATATAACCCAACCCGTCACACGAAGCGGCAGAGGATCTCGTTGGAGACGAGAAATCCACGCTCGGTCAGACGCAGGCGGCCGTCGTGCCGGGTGAGGAGGCCTGCCTCCTGCCAGGACTCGAGATCCTCTTCGAGGGCCGGATCGGGATGGCTCGCGAGCCAGGACTGAATCTCAGACCAGGGAACGCCTTCCGAGAGACGCAGTCCGAGAACGATCTCTTCCCGAGCCGCTTCGTCCTCGTCGATCGGATTGTCGAGAGCGACCGGCCGCCGGCCTTCTGCCAAGGCCGTGAGATAGCCCGGCAGAGCGGAGACGTTCGCACGCCGGCGGCCGCGCCACAGCTCGTGAGCGGAGACACCCAAGCCGAGAGTCGGGACGCGGCGCCAATACTTCAGGTTGTGTCTTGCTTCCCGACCCGGAATGGCCCAGTTGGAAACCTCGTAGTGGCCGAGCTCGGCCCGACCCAGCCGCTCGCCCAGCGCGAGCCATGCGTCTGCCTGCTCGTCGTCGGAAAGATAGCGCTCAGGGTGTTGCCGCCGGTCCTCTTCGATCGTCTTCGACTTTTCCGTCTCCAGCAGGTACACCGAAAGGTGGGTCACTCCGTAGCGGCAGATCTCCTCGACCGATTCCGCGAAGCTCTCCGCCGTCTGGCCGGGAAGCCCGAGGATGAGATCTGCCGAGAGCGAAAGACCGGTCCGCGCAAGGTTCTCGAGCGCGCGCCGGGCGCCGGAGGCGTCGTGCCGGCGTCCCACGGCGGCGAGCTCGGAATCAATGAGGGACTGGACACCCAGAGAGATCCGGTTGACACCCAGGGATGCCCAGGTTTCCCCGGAGTCCGGGCCTACGTCGTCGGGGTTCGCCTCGATCGTGACCTCGGCGGACGGAACGATGCCGAACGAACGATGCAGCGACCCGAGGAGACTCGCCATCTCCTCTGTCGAAACGAAGGACGGGGTTCCGCCTCCGAGATAGATCGAGTCGAAGCGCGCGCCCTCGGCCTCCGTCCTCAAGATCTGGATTTCTCGCGCCAGAGCGGAAAAGTATTCCGCGCGCGCGGAGACGTCGGTCGTCACGACGAAGGCGCAATAGCCGCATCGGGAACGGCAGTACGGCAGGTGGACGTAGATGCCGGCGGGCTCGCCGGCCCGCTCCGGGCTCATCCGGCCTCGGCTCCCCCGGTCCGCCCGGCGGTCGCAACCAGGATCGCTTCCGCCTCACGCGCCAACTCGGGGCCGAAGGGAAAAACCTTGCGAAAGTTCCCGTCGCGCGCGACGACGGAGAGATCGCGCCCGACCTCGTCGATCCACCGAGCCGTGGCCTGCAGAAGGGAGGCTCGATGCTCGTCGCGGCTCTCCGCCGCCCGTTCCTCCAGGCGGGCCGCGACGGCCGCGTTTGCGGCCGGCTCGAGCGGACCCCGAGCTCGATACGGGAAGGGCGAGAGGTTGGCCCGCCGGCACGCCGCCGCGAGGAGATTCCGGACCGAGTCCCCCGCCGCGAAGGAGCCGCCGTGATGCACCAGGTCGAAAAAGTCCTCCGCGGCGTCCGGCTCGACCTCGGCCCTCGCTTCGACGATTCGCCGGCGCGCGGGGCCATCGGAAACCGGCATGAGCGGCGCAACAAAACGCGCTCCCGCGGCGGCGGCATCGGACACGGCGGCATCGATCCACTCCGCG
>DATDNV010000562.1:0-2409 GCA_036518075.1 Thermoanaerobaculia bacterium | reverse complement strand
GAAATCGTTGCGCCGATCGGGGCGGGCGGGATGGGGGAGGTCTACAAGGCCCGCGATACGCGGCTCGACCGCTCGGTGGCGGTCAAGATTCTGCCCGCGGAGTTCGCGTCGAACTCTCAATTGAAGGCTCGCTTCGAGCGCGAGGCGAAGACGATCTCGCAGCTGTCGCATCCACATATTTGCACGCTCTATGACGTGGGCCATCAGGACGGCGTCGAGTATCTCGTCATGGAGCTGCTGGAGGGAGAGACGCTGGCGGATCGGCTCGCGAGAGGTCCGCTGACTCCCGGAGAAACCCTCGAGCGCGGGGTCGAGATCGCGGGAGCCCTGGACCGCGCGCACCGCAAAGGAATCGTGCATCGGGACTTGAAGCCCTCCAACGTCATGCTGACAGCCTCGGGGGTGAAGCTGCTCGACTTCGGTCTGGCCAAGGCGTTGGCTTCCGAAGGTCCGCTGGACGGCTTGACGGCGGCTCCGACCGCCGCCAGGGACGTCACGCGCGAGGGGGCGATCGTGGGAACGCTCTCGTACATGGCTCCCGAACAGCTGGAGGGCAAGCCGGCGGACGCGCGGACGGATCTCTTCGCCCTGGGCGCATTGCTCTACGAGATGGCTGCGGGCCGAAAAGCCTTCAGCGGCACGAGCCAGGCTTCCGTCATCTCGGCGATCCTCACTTCGGAACCCCCGTCTCTCGCCTCGACGCCAGCCGCACATCCACCTGGGCTGGACCGCATCATTCGGGCCTGTCTCGCCAAGAAGCCGGATGAACGCTGGCAGTGCGCGGGGGACGTACGCCTCGAGCTCGTCTGGATCGCGCGCTCGAGTGAGACGCCGGCGGCGTTGCCGCCGGCGCAGGCTCGCAGTCTGCGATGGTGGCGAGGGGCCGCGATCGCCGGGCTTCTGGCCTCTGTGGCGCTGGCGATCATCCTTGCCCGTCGCTCTCCCACGAGCACACCGGAAATTCTTCGATTCGCGATCCAGTCCCCGCCGGGAACGCGTTTTGTCTGGAATCGACTGCAGAACCTCTTCGCCGTTTCGCCGGACGGGCGAAGGGTCGTCTTCGCGGCGCGCCGGACGGACGGCCGCGATTCTCTCTGGATTCGATCGCTCGGAGAAGCGAGCGCCGTCCCGCTGTCGGGCACGGAGGGAGCCTCGGCTCCTTTCTGGTCGCCGGACAGTCGTTTCGTTGCGTTCTTTTCGGATGGCAAGCTCAAGAAGATCGATTTGTCTGGAGGGCCTCCGATCACCCTCTGCGACGCGCCGTCCGGTTTTCCTTCGGGCACGTGGGGCAGCAGACACTCGATCCTTTTTGCCGACGGCGCCGGAAGATTTGTGAGCCAGGTGGAGGAAGGCGGAGGAGGGCCCAGAATCGTCTTGAAGCCGGAGGTCTCTCGCCAGGAAGCCACGGTCGGCTGGCCGGACTTTCTTCCGGATGGGCGCCACTTCCTCTACCTCGGGCGCTCCGGAGCAGAAAAGCAGACTTATGTGCGCATCGCCAGCGTCGACGGCGGTGCAACCGAGCCCGTGGCGAAGAATTGTTCCCGCGCGCAATGTGCTCCCGGCGATTCGGCGGGCGGACCCGCCTACCTTCTGTACGCGCGCGACGGAAGTCTCATCGCGCAGCCCTTCGATTTGCGCAGATCGCGGTTGGTGGGCAATCCGGTTCCGACTGGGCTCGGGATCTGGCAGCACGTGCTGATCGGCACGGGCCCGTTTTCGGCCTCGGCGAACGGCGTTCTCGCGTCGCGCGGCAGCGAAGGTCCGGCGCGACTCGTTTGGCTCGACCGAGCGGGGCGCGAGACGGGCACGCTCGAGTCCCCTGCCGGATTTGACTCGGTCAGTTTGAGCCGCGATTCCCAAAAAGTCCTCGTCACCAAGATCAGCCCGCGCACGGGAATTCACGAAATTTGGCTCGGCGATGTATCTCGCTCCGTGCTCACGAAACTCGAACTGGGTGACGACGAGTATCTCCCGCCTGTCTGGTCGCCGGACGGAAACCGGGCGGCGACCGCCGTCGGATCTCTTCGTCATCCTCCCGTCTTGTCCATGTTCTCGGTTCGAGCGGCCCGTTCTCCCGAGCCGATTCTTCCCGCGGGAGTGATCCAGTATGCGGAGTCCTGGTCCCCGGACGGCCGTTTTCTGCTCTATGCGATTCGCTCGGGAGGGGATGCCGGTCTCTGGGTCGTGAACGCGGAAGGAGAGCGCAAGCCGCGATTGTTATTGACCGGGGTCTTCGATCGAAGTCTGCAGGCCCAATTCTCTCCCGACGGTCGCTGGGTCGCGTATTGCTCCGCAGAGTCCGGGCGCTCCGAGATTTTCGTGACCTCCCTTGCGGACGCGGGAGAGCGGGTTCGCGTCTCCGCGTCGGGAGGATCGCGCCCGCGTTGGAGGCGCGAAGGCGGGGAGATC
>DATDNV010000561.1:0-2933 GCA_036518075.1 Thermoanaerobaculia bacterium | reverse complement strand
TGGGTCGGCAACAACGATGTTCTCGGTGCCGCGAGCACCGGCGTCGCTCTCGACGGGGTGACGCTGACGCCGGTCGCCGACTTCGAGGCGAAGTACCTCGAAGGCCTGACCATCCTCCAGTCGACCGGGGCCACGATCGTCACCTTTACGATTCCGGACGTGACTTCGATTCCGCTCTACACGACCCTGCCTCGATTCGTGCTCGACCCGGCGACGCGGCAACCGGTGCTCGTCAACGGGCAGCCGGTGCCGCTGCTGGGTGACCGGGCGCTTCCGCCCGATTGTCCAGTCGCGCCATGCCCGCTGCCGCCCGGCACCCTCATTCACACGATCAAGGCACCTCTCCTGGAAGCCCACGGCGTCGGGATTCCCGCGGCCCTCGGCGGGTTAGCCGTGGAAGGTTCCGGTATCCTCGCGACCGCGCTTCCCGACGGCTCCTTCACGCCGCCGGCAGGACCGCTCGTGGATGGCGTCCTGCTCTATCCGGATGAGGTGGTTGCGATTCAGACGCGAACGAACGACATCAACGCGCGGATTCGCGCCGATACGACCGGAAGCACAATGGTCCTCTACGATCTGAATGCCCGTTTTACCGAGATCGCGCAGAACGGTTATGAGATCGGCGGCCTCACTCTCACGACCGCCTTCCTGCAGGGAGGACTTTTCTCCGCGGACGGCACTCACCCTACGCAGGTCGGCTACGCGATCATGGCGGACGACATCGTCCAGGCTGTCAACGCGGCGACCGGAAGCACGATCCCGCGGCCGAACATCGCGCACGCGCTCACGACGCCGAACGTGTCGCCGTTTGCGAATGGAGCCGGCGCGGCCGCGGTTCCCGGCTTCGTGCCTGAGGCCTGGATGAGCCTGTTGCCGGTTCTATCCCGGATCGAAGCGGACCCGGTGGCGGAGCCGCAGGGCCGAACCGCCCGAACCGTCCGTAGGTAGAGCCCCGACCGACGGTCCGCCCGAAACGGACGCCGATCCAGAACGGGCCGATCCGCCATCCGCAAGGGTGGACCGATCGGCCTGTCTCTGGTAGATTTCGCCGTTCTTTTTGAGGGGATGACGTCCATGATGATTCCGGCAACTCAGATCCGTGTCGGCACGCTCGTGATTCACAACGGCGAGCTTCACCGCGTCCACGACATGATTCACAAGACCCCGGGCAACCTGCGCGGATTCGTGCAGGTCAAGATGCGAAATCTGCGCAGCGGCTCGATGGCCGAGCAGAGGTACGGCTCCACTGACCGCGTCGAGAAAGCATCGCTCGACGAGCGGGAGATGGAGTACCTCTATTCCGATGCGGCGGGCCACCACTTCATGGACCAGCAGAGCTACGACCAGGTCGCCCTGTCCGACGAGGTGATCGGGGACCAGATGCAATATCTGCTTCCGAACACCGTGATTCACGTCGACTTCTACGAGGGAAACCCCGTCGGCATCGAGCTTCCCAATACGGTGACTCTGAAAGTGGTCGAGACGCAGCCCGGAATGAAGGGCGCGACCGCGTCCGCCTCCTACAAACCCGCAAAGCTCGAGACCGGTCTGCAAGTGATGGTGCCGCAGTTCATCGAAGCGGGCACGAAGATCAAGATCGACACTCGAGACAACACGTACCTCGAGCGAGGCTAGCCGCTCGCTTTCACGGGGTGAGTCACGGGTTCAAATCCGACTGAAAAACGAGTGACTTGGCATTGAAAATCGGTGCCAAGCCCGGTATGTCAGATCAGCATAAATAATTGAGCCGCTTGGAGTTTTTCGCTTGACGCCCCGCGAAATGGTCTCCGATAATCCCCCGGTGCAAGCAAGACTGATCCTGTCGACGGCGGCATTGTCGTCTCTATCCTTCGCATTGCCTTCAGGCCTGACCGCCGATGTTTCGCAGGCAGGCACGGAGGTTCGGCACCCCTCCCCTGAGCGGCGAAAGCCCGCCCAGGTGAAGACAGCCTCCGCCAGGCACGTTCGCCACTCAAAAAAGAGGGCGACCCGCATCGTCCAGGACTCTTCGGGAAGGGTAGTGATCGAGACGGCGGCGACCTTCGGACACCCAATCTACGGGCCGTTCCTTCCCCCCGAGCCCCAGATCTACCCCCAGCCGCCCTGCCAGCCTGCCGACGAAATCGTCGAAATTCATCTCCATGAGACCGATGCCTATACGCCGGAGACCGCGACCGCGGAAGCCAATTCCGAGCGAGAAGCCCGGGATGGCGTGTCGAGCGCCAGCCTCGAGCGGATCGCCAAGAAACTGGGTTCCTTCTTCCGCCCCAAATCGAGAGAGGCCAGCGTACGGCCCCAGGACGTCGACCTCTCCGACCTGCTTTCTCAGGGCTTCCGGATCCCGGTCGAGGGAGTGGATACAGAGCGCCTCCGGGACTCGTTCCTCGCCAAGCGCGGCCGGCACGCCGAGCACCTGGCGATCGACATCGGATCCCCGAGAGGAACTCCGGTGCTCGCGACCACGGACGGGGAGATCACCCGAATCGGACGCGAGCGCAAGGGCGGCAAAACGATCTACCAGAAGGACGCGTCGGGTCAGTATCTGCTCTTCTACTGCCACCTTTCCAAGTACGCCGAAGGCCTGACCCCCGGCCAGAAGGTCACCAAGGGGGAGGTCATCGGATACGTCGGTTCGACCGGCCACGTCATCGGCGGCCCGCACCTGCACTTTTCGATCACACGGCTGCCGGGCGACGACGACAACTTCAAGCGCGGGCTCGCGATCAACCCCTACCTGTTGTTCCTGGCGGAAGTCCCGTAGCTCACCCTCAGAACTTTCGGCGAGAGATCTCTCCAGTTCCTGATATCAGATCTGATATAACCTTCTCCCGTTGTTAGGCGCTCAGACCGAGTGCCCTTTCCGACCGCTTCTTTGCGGCCCGGAACCTTTGGGAGGCGCCGTCATTGCCCTTTGCGGCACGCGGCGGCCAGGC
>DATDNV010000560.1:0-3191 GCA_036518075.1 Thermoanaerobaculia bacterium | reverse complement strand
AACTCGGATTGCCCGCCGAGAGTTGCGCCTACGTCGGCGACATCTACGAAATCGACATCCTCGGAGCGCAGGGAGCGGGGCTGTATCCCGTGCTCATCGGGGACTGCCCCGCAGAAGAACCAGTAGAGCGCATCGCAGCGTTAGGAGATCTGTTACGCCTCTTTACAGGGGTCGAAAACTAAGAACACAAGCTTGGGAGCGCGTGCCTGTTTCGAAGGTCCGTTCGGTGTTCCCCGCCGGGACGACGCGGCGGCCCGCCAGGGAGAGGAGTGGTCTTTTCCTTGCCGCCGCTCGCGAAATCGGTGCAAGGACCCCGATCTGTTGAGCGCGTGCTTCTCAGCACACCCACGCGATTTCGAGCGTCCCTTACGGGGAACGCCTTCGGTCCCGTGGACAAAGTTACTCGTGAATTCTCACCACGAGCCGCGGGCCTCTCCCGGAGCGGGGCCTCTCGGGCGGCGCGCTCGAGTCGACGGTCTGTCCGCCCGGAGGCAGCTGCGCCGTCCGAGCGGAGCGGCGTCGAGGCCGTTCTCTATGTCAACCGAGGACGCCGCGTCCCCGCGAGGGAGATGCCCGCAAGCGAGCTCCGAGCGTGGCGACAAGGGAGGCGGCCCGACGCCGCCGTTTACTACCTCTCTATTTCCGGGATCGGCGCGCCGACGGTATTGGGGTCCGCGAAAACGAGCGCAGTTCCGGAGATCGGAAGAAGAACGGTGTGGTTGCGCTCGGCGAAGTCGAGCCAGACTTCGTAGTAGCCATGGGGCGAGACGGCCATCAGGCGGCCGGGCTTGTTCTTCAGCTCCAGTGTCGGGCAAAAGATGATGACGCGCGCCGGCAGATCCAATCTGACCCCCTATTCGACCGATCGACGAAGAGCCATCGGCTGACGAGGGCAGAAGTCGAGCCCGCGGCCCTCGATCCGATCCTCATCCATCTTCACTTTTTCCCATTATCTCAAGCATTTCGTCCCAGGTCACGATGCGAATGCCGAGCTGTCTGGCCTTCTCGAGCTTCGATCCCGCCTCCTCGCCCGCGACGACGTAGGCCGTTTTCTTGGAAACCGATGAGGCGATCCTGGCTCCGGCCGCCTCGAGAAGGGCCGACGCGTCTTCGCGCGTGATTCCGGGCAAGGTTCCCGTCAGCACGACGGTCGCGCCGGTGAGCGATCCTCCCGCGGAGCGCCGGGGGACCAGCGACTGGAAGTTCACGCCGTGCCGCCCCAGCTTCTCGATGAGCTCGCGGTGGCGGGGGTGCGCAAACCACCCGGCCACCGCGGCGGCGGTGTTCGGGCCGACCTCGTCCGCGGTCTGGAGCTCCGCCTCGGACGCGGCGGCGAGAGCGTCGAGCGAGCCGAACCGCTCGGCCAACGTGCGGGCCGCTTTCTCGCCGATGTGCCGGATGCCCAGAGCGAACAGCAGCCGCGAGAGATCGTTCCGCTTGCTCGCCTCGATCTCCTCGACCAGGTTCCCCGCCGATTTCTCTCCCCACCGCTCGAGCCTCGCGAGATCCTCGGCCTTCAGGTCATAGATCGATGCGACGTCGCTGAGAAGACCCTCCCGGACGAGCTGATCGACGAGCTTCTCTCCCAGGCCTTCGATGTTCATCGCGCGGCGGGCACAGAAATGGCGCAACGCCTCCCGGACGACCGCCGGGCAGGCCGGGTTGACGCAGCGCGTCGCGACTTCGCCCTCCTCGCGGACAACCGGATCGCCGCAGACGGGGCAGCGGCTCGGCATCACGAAGGGCGCAGCATTCGCGGGCCGCTTCTCGAGAAGCACTCGGACGACCTTCGGGATTACATCGCCGCCCTTTTCGACGACCACCGCGTCTCCGATGCGAACGTCCTTGCGCGAGAGGTCCTCGTAGTTGTGAAGCGTGGCGCGCTTGACGGTGGTCCCGGCGAGCACAACCGGCTCCAGGTGCGCGATCGGCGTCAGGACGCCGGTGCGGCCGACACCGATCGAAATGTCGGTCACGACGGTCGTCTTCTCCTCCGCCGGATACTTGTAGGCGAGCGCCCAGCGCGGCGACTTCGCGGTCGCGCCCAGCCGCTGCTGAAGCACTCGATCGTCCACCTTGATGACGACGCCGTCCGTGTCGAACTCGAGGTCTCGCCGTTTCTCGCGCCACTCCTCGACGAACGCGCGCACCTCTTCGAAGCGGGCGCAACGGCGCGACTGGCGATGAACCCGAAAGCCGAGCCGGCTCAGCCGTTCGAGCGTGTCTGCCTGCGAAACCGGGAGCGGGGTCGCCTCGACGATCGAGTACAGCCAGGCCTCGAGGCCTCGCCGCGCCGTGACGCGGGAGTCGAGAAGCTTCATCGTTCCGGAAGCCGCGTTGCGCGGGTTGGCGAAGAGAGGCAGGCCCTCCGCTTCCCTTTCCGCGTTGAGCTTGGCGAACGCCTTCTTGGGGTAGAAGACCTCGCCTCGGACTTCCAGCGGCGTCGTCTCCGGGATGGAGAGAGGAATCGAGCGGATCGTGCGCACGTTGGGGGTCACGTCGTCCCCGCGGACGCCGTCGCCGCGCGTCGCGCCGCGGACGAGCCGCCCGCCTTCGTAGCGGAGCGCGATCGAGAGTCCGTCGATCTTCAGCTCCGCGACGTAGCCCGGCGCTTCCTCCCCGAGCGCCCGCCGGATCCGCTCGCGCCACGCCTCCGCCTCGTCCCAGGAGTACGCATTCTCCAGCGACAGCATCGGAACGGCGTGCGTGACCTCGGCGAACCCTTCGTTCGGAGCTCCCCCGACGCGGCGCGCGGGGGAATCCGGCGTCGCGAGCTCCGGATACTTCTCTTCGAGCGCGACGAGCTCGCGCATGAGCGCGTCGAAATCGGCGTCCGGGATTTCGGGACGGTCCTCGACATAGTAGAGCCGCTCGTGCCGGCGGATCTCCTCCGCGAGCTCCGACGCGCGCCGCCGCGCCGCCGCCGGAGCGGCTCCGATTTCGCCGGACTCCTTGTCTCCCTGATCGCGCATGTCAGTCCGAGGAGTCTCTACCCGTGTCATTCCGAGGAGCGCAGCGACGAGGAATCTTCTCTCGTTATACCAACTCGACCAGACGCTCTGACTGAGTCCGAACGACCGGACCCCTCGCGCAGCCCGACCCCGAGCAGGACCGGTGACTCAACGCGTCGAGAGTAGATCCCTCGCTTCGCTCGGGATGACAAGACCGTTTCCGCCACGCCCGACATGCTA
>DATDNV010000559.1:0-3014 GCA_036518075.1 Thermoanaerobaculia bacterium | reverse complement strand
CGACGCATGTGTACGCCAACCCCGGAACCTACTCGGTCGCGCTCAGCGCGACCGGCGCGGGGGGGACGGGACAAAAAAACAGGGCCATCAACGTCTCTTCGGCGGCGCCCGTCGCCAACTTCACCTACTCTCCGGTAGCGCCGCAAGCCCGCAAAGATGTTCAGTTCAGCGACGCGTCCTCCGGCGGACCGACGAGCTGGTCGTGGGATTTCGACGACCCCGGCTCGGGTGCGGCGAACGCGTCGACGTTTCAGAATCCCTCTCACGCTTTTTCTCGTCCCGGCATCTACAACGTGGTTCTGACCGTCAGCAACGCGAAAGGGTCCGGGACGAAAACGATCGTCGTCACGGTGAAGTGCGCGCGGTGCCCTCGAGTGGTCATTTTCCGAAACTAACGAGCGCAACTGGACACCGAATTGGGCTTGAGCTAGATTGGAATGAACACGTTCATGACGAAACGTTCGGCGGCGTTTCTCCTTCTCCTGCTGTTTCTGGTGTCGGTTGGACCGTTCGGCCGCGCCGCGTTCGACCCGTCGTCCTGCTGCTGTCCCGACAACGCCGTGGCCTGCCCGATGCATTCGAGCTCCTGCTCGTTCAAGAGCGGGTGTGGATCCCAGAACGACGCTGATTCCGCCACGCTCGTCGTCTTCTCGCTTCCCGAAACGACCTCCGGGCCGGCGTTGCCGCCGGCGAGAGCCCATGAATTCGAGCTGACGGTCTCCACTCTCTCTCGATCGTTTCCCGTTCCAGATCCTCCTCCTCGCGGCTGAGACCGCCCATTCGCCGCGTCGAAAACGATTTTGAAGGAGGAGTCCATGCGGACGATCCCTCGGATCGGTCTTTCCTGTTTGGGCATCGCCCTCGTGCTCGGAAACTTGCCAGCTCTCGGCCAGGAAGAGAAACCCGTATCGCTCGATTCCACCCCCCGGGGTATTTCGCTTTCACTCTTCGACGAAGATCCGGCTCACCGGCTCATCATCACGGGGTTTGGCGTCGGAACCTTCGATTACAACTTCAATACCGACACGAACTCCTTCGGAGACAGTGCCCTGGCGGTGGCTTTTGCCAAGGTCATCTCCGACCACATCTCCGTCTTTGCACAGCTCACGGCGTCGCGCGAGGCGGCGTTTCCCTTCGTCGATTCCGAGCCTGCGGGCGATATCGAAACGGACATCGACAACCTGCAGATCACCTGGTATCCGTCGGCGAAGAGCAGCCTTGCGGTGACGCTTGGCAAGTTCGACTCGCCGATCGCCATCGAGCGGGACGACGCTCCCCTCAACTTTCAGGCAACGAGCTCCTGGACCTTCGACTTCGCTCGCCCGGTGAAGTTCACGGGGCTCGAGATCTACAAGTCCTTCACGCCGACGTTCGAAGGATGGGGCATGCTCGTCAACGGCTGGGACGTGGATCGCGACAACAACAAGGCCAAGACCGGGGCGGTCTACGGCCTCTGGAGCCCGTCGCTCGCGGCCCACGTCGGTCTGGGTGTCATCTATGGACCCGAAAAGGACGATCGCACGGACGACTCTCGAACGACGCTCGTCGGGACGTACCTGTTTCAGCCGATGGAGCAATGGGTCTTTGGAGGCGAGGCAGTTTTCGGAAGCGAGCCGCATTCCTCCGAAGACGGAGGGACGGCGCAGTGGTACGCCGCCACGCTCTTCACTCATCATCGGTTCGGGAAACACTGGGCTCTGACCGGACGGGCGGATTGGCTCGACGATCGGGACGGGTCGCGCACGGGGCAGCGGCAGATCCTCGAATCCTTCACGATGTCTCCGCAATATCTCGTCGGGGGCGGGTTCTATGGAATCTTTCACTACCTGGAGCGCACGTCGCTTCGGCTCCCGGACGTGGCGGTGCGGCTCGACCTGAGATACGACCATTCGTCCGAGCAGGTCTTCGCGACTCGAAATCCGGAGGAAGGCAAGCGCGACAACTTTTCGGCGACTCTGCAGACCGTCTTTCTCTTCTAGATAAGGAAGGCATATGGGCAAGATCCCGAGCGGCCCCTTCGAAGTTCGCCTGGCGGCGACCCTGTTTCTGCTCCTCGTCGGTCTGGCGAACCTCTTTGGAGCCTGGGAGGTGCGGAACTTCTCGGCGTTCACGCCGGGCGGAGTCGCGGCATCGTTGGCGCCCGCGGGCGTGGAAGGCACGGGCATGTCGATGCACGACATGCCGATGGGCGGCCGTGAGGGGCACGACATGTCGTCGATGGGCCACGAAGGCCACGACATGACGGCTTCTTCGGCAGAGAAGCCGATCAGCCTGGAGACGCTCGACAGACCTCGTCACCACATCGACCGGGATCTTCTCGTGCAGGACTCTCACGTGCACATTCCCGCATACGCGATGACCGCCGCCTTCCTGGTCCTGATCGTCTTCGGGCTGAAGCTTTCCTCACGCACCCGGGCGCTTCTGGTCCTGCTCGCCTTCGCCGCTCCGTTTCTGGATTTTCTCGGGCTGTGGACGGCGCATCTGTCGAGACGCGCCAGCTTCGCCGGCGGCCTGCTCGCGGTCGGCGGAGGGTTTCTGATGGGTCTGGTGTACCTGATCGTTCTGGCCTCGACACTCTGGCAATGCTGGCTTCATAGGCAAGGAGAAACAGATGCGTAAGATCGCGTTCACGCTTTTGGTTTTGGGGCTGGCCTCGATGGCGGAGGCCCATGTCACGCCCAACGTCACCCTCGTTCGCCGCGGCGATTTCGTCAAAGAGACGCTGCCCGGCGCGACGAAGTTCTTCGAAAAGTCACTCTCGCCGGCGGCGATCGCGGCCGTGCAGAAGGACACCGGCTGGACGCCCTCGAGCGAAGAAGCGAAGGTGTTCGTCGGCCGGGACGACGGCGGCCGGCTCATTGGAACCGTCGTCTTCCTGTGGGTTCCTTCCCAGCACGGTCCGCTCGGGCTGGGAGTGGCGTTCACTCCAGAGGGAAAAATCCGCCGGGCCACGGTGACCGACGTCGGGACCGAGCCGCTCGTCTGGGTCCGTGCGCTTCTGCATGACGGCGCGA
>DATDNV010000558.1:0-2696 GCA_036518075.1 Thermoanaerobaculia bacterium | reverse complement strand
CCGCGGACTAGGCGGCTACTTTCACAGAGGCTTTTCCCGCAGCCAAAGTCATCCTCGCAACTGAGCTCGATGATGTCGAAGGTGGATGACCGGATAGCGGAAGAGCTCCTCCAGGTGCATGAGGGTGTGGAAGCGCGGGGGGTCCCAACGCGTCGGATACTGCATCGCTAACGTCCAGTCATGAGGACGGACACGCTCGAGGCGCTTGAGAATAGCGCCATGGACTCGGTCGAACTGTCTCACGACGCCTGCGCAGCCGAGAAGCCGAGCGCCGAGGCGAGGGCCTGCGGCATTGATTCGGTTGAAGAGTGGAGTCGAGAAGTTGAGGATACCTGCAAAGATCCGCGAGCAGCGCTCGGGCAGGTGGCCGAAGAAGATCAGGAGGCTTGCGAGAGGCAGCACGAGGAGGAACCCGAGCAGGACATGGAAGAGGACCTGGCCGTTTGTCCACCCGGGATTGTGGCTGGGCTCGCTCCAGACCTTCTCAGAGACCGACGCTGCCATAGCCTGAAATTCCCTCCGCCCGGACTCAAGATCAGACTTGAGGAGAGCGCGTCGTTTCTCAATGTCAGAACTTACGTCTGACGCGGGAGGGTTGCCAGCGGGATTGCCTTTTGAGAGTGCCACCATGTGCTGATCGTACGAGCAGCACGCTGCTAGGTTTTCTGTATTCGAGTTCTTTCCTATTTTCGCCAATGCAAGCAATCAGGGACCGCCGCGCAGGGACCAGGGGTCAGAAACGCCGACCAACGGCCGCTGCGCGATGTGTCGACAGGCTCCGTCGGCGACTGGTAATGGCACGACACAAGGATGAGGAACAGGACAAAAGCCAACCGTCGAGGCATCGTTTCAGGGAGACGGCCGTTCAACGTCACTGACATACGTGTATGTACCGGGAGAGGACTCTGCTGACGACTGCCTGCGGCCCCGCGATGGTTACTAAGTGCCCTCGTTTAGAAAATTTTCGGCCGCCTGGTCGCGCAGCGACCGCCGCGGCCCAGCCAGAAACATCGCGGCGATGGGAACGGAGAGGTCTTCGCACGGCCAGCGGTAGCGCCCGTTGACGGCGATTGGGGCGGACAGGATCGGAATGTAGGCGATCGCGGCGAGATACCCCACGGCGAGCGCGGTATCGAAGCGCGACCGCGAGCGGATCGCCCGGCGAAACAGAATCCAGAATCCTCCGAGCGTGCAAACGATCAGGATGTAGTCGGCGAGGCGAAGCGTCCAGAAGACGGCCGCCCGGTGATCCTGGAGAGGGTGGTGCACAGGAAGAACGTCCCCACTCGGATAGGGAGGAGTGATGTTTTTCGCATAGATGGCCCACCAGGCCGGCGCCGTGTCCTGCTTGGCAATCAGCCAGAGTCTTCGGAAGTACAGTCGGGTCGCGCGAGCCGGGTTCTCGCGAATCCAGCGCAATGCCTCCTGTCTCGCCGCGTCGTCGATCTCGGCGGACCCCTGCGCGAGGATGCCGGGCCGTGCGCGCTCGAGAGAACTCGCCCACGGGCGCCACTCGCCGGAGGCGCGCGGGTTGTTTCCGGAGTAGAGGCCGACGCCGCCAACCGTGTTCAGGAACGTGAAGCGCCCCACCGCTCGCTCGTTACGAATCGCCCACGGGAGCATCACGAGATGCTGCACCGCCAGGATCACGAAGAGCTCGACGAGAATCGTCTTGACGCCCACCCGAGCCAGGACGACTCCGGCGAGCCAGACGAGAGCAAGAAAGTAGGCGACGGTTCGCGTCAGCGCAAGGAGTCCAATGAGTAAGCCGATTTCAGCGGCAAGAAGGACGGCGGCGGTCCCCCGCCGGTCCGTTGGTGCCGCGGCGTCGAGCCGCCATCGTCTCGCAGCCGCTCCCATGAAGAGCAGCAGAAGAGGCGAGAACAGATTCTCTGAGGCGATGAGCAGCGGCATCAAGAGAAGTCGCGGCAGAAACGAGAAGAGAATCGCCACCACGATTCCCGCCCGAACCCCCCACAGTCTTCGCGCGACGCCGGCGCCGACGAGGATCGTCCCCACTCCCAGAAAGCAGTTGCCGAGCTTGACCGCGGTCAGCTCGTTCGAGCCCACGGAGATGAACGCGGCCAGCCAGAGCGGATAGAGAGGAGGATGCGAGGCGTCCTGCTTCTCGACCTCGAGCTGGAACCTTCCTAAGTGAGCGATGTTCTGCGCGCGGCGAAGGTACTCGGCGAAATCGGAGACGGGTTGAGTCGGAACGGTCAGGACGAGGAACAACCGAAGCAGCAGTCCGAGCCCGGCAATGACGATGACGCGCCTCCAGAACCTTCCCCCCTCGGGAGATTCGGGTGCGCTTCCTCCGGCGCTCATCGGGACGCAAGGTTATTGCATCGAGAAAGGACGGGCCGCGGCGGTCGCTCCGCGTCCAGGCGGGCCGGAGATTTTCTAAAGGAGAGCTGAGCCAGCCTCGAGCGCGGTTCCGTTAGAAAAGTGAATAGGCCCGCGCGGCGAGCCGGTTCAGATGTCCCGCCGCACGCGCGAGATCTCTGTCCGACGTCACCCGCGGCCCTCTGGCGACGCCTTATGTCCTGCCCTCAGCTCGGGCGGCGGGAGCGTCTCCCTCGTCGCCACTCTCGGGCCAGGCCGCCCAGAGTCAGAAGTGGGCCCTCGCTTGTCGTTCGGTCGCAGTCTTGCCGGAACAAGATCCTCTCTCTCCAGGCTTCCTCACTCACGGCTCC
>DATDNV010000557.1:0-3828 GCA_036518075.1 Thermoanaerobaculia bacterium | reverse complement strand
CGAGGGCGAGGAGTCCCAGTTTCTCGAGCTGCGGCAGTTCGAGGGGGTATCTCTCGAGAACGTGAGAGAGAGTGTTGCTTCCCGAATCGCCGTACGCAGCCGCATCGGGCGCCTCCCCCACGCCGAGGCCGTCGCAGACCAGGATGACGACTCGCCGCGAGGTCGGCGCACTGCCGTCGGAACGAGTTCTTGCGGTCACCATCGGGCCAAGACCGTGCGCCAGAAGGCGATCGCCGGGACCGCCGGCCGGCGCTCTGCTAGATGCCTCCCGGTCCGGAGGAACCCGGCAGCGCAGCGCGAGCGTCCGGGCGATAGGCGGAGTTCGGGTAGTCGTTGACGAGGCGCTGGTAGGTGGCCTTGGCGTCGCCCATCGCGCCCGTCTTCTCGTACGCTTGTGCCAGCGCGAACAGAAGAGCATCCTTGGGCGCGCGGGACTGAGGCGAATCGATCGCCCGCCGCAGCCTGTCGATCGCCTCCGGCGCCTTGCCGGAAGCGACGAGCAGGCGGGCCTCTCCGATCTCCGCCGCCGCGGCCACCTCGCCCTTTCCGTCGCGGGCCGCCCTGGACAGATCTTCGGGAGCCTTGGGCAGCTTGGGGTCACGGGCGGCGAGGATCACGCCGGCCGCGCGGCCAGCCGCCGTGCCGCCGTATCCCGCGGCCGCGCGCAGATGCCGGTCGGCGAGCCTGTCCCGCTCCGCGGCGGTCGCGTATGTGCGTGGGCCGGTCGCTCCCGGCGATCCGGCGATCGGGGTATCCAGGATCGCGAGCGCTTTCGAGAGTTGGCTTCCCGCCGCCGACTCCCGATAGGCGCGGAAAAGAAAAACACCGGCGACGAGCGCGACCGCGCAGGCGCCGATGACGATTCCCTCGGTCACTCCCTTGCGGTGGTGCGAGACGTAATCGACCGTGCGGCCCATGGTCTCCGCGAGCTCGTTTCGCTTCAGGTCTTTCCGTCGGATTCGTTGTTTCATGCGGTCTCCGAGCCGGCGATTATACGCACGCGGGGAGGAACGCGCCGGCGGTGGCGGCGGAGCCGCCCGCGGTCACTCGTTCCAGATCCAGGGGCTGCCGGGGACGTAGTTGGTCTCGCCCGCGTTTCCGCCGAGCGAGAGCGGCAGGTACTTCGTCAGCGAAGCCTTACCCGTCGATCCGAAATCGTCCACGCTGATGCGAAAGACGTTTCGGTTCGGATCGAACGAGCTGTCGCGATCGGACATGTAGATGCCGCGGCAACGGTTTCCCGCGCAGTTGACCGAGCCGACGGGGACGGTGGTCGTGTAGGTCCCAGGCTTGGCGGGCTGTACGGAGTTGGCGGCCTGCGGAGCCAGCAGCGTTCCGTCTCCCTGGAAGATGACACGGTCCACGAGCGCAGCGTTGCCGATGTACTGGTCGAATGAGACCGCCCTCGGGCCATCGGTCGCGCCGGAGGGCGCGAAAGCGAAGATGACGAACTCCGGAATGTGCCACTTGTTGATCGTGGGCTCTGCGACGTCCTGAGTGTAGTTGTTCGGCGGCAGGTCGGCCCAGCTGATGATGTCGCGGTTCGTCAGGTCGAAGAAGACCACGACCGACGTATTTCGCCGCACGGCCTGCATCCGTGCGGCGAGCACCTGCGCGTAGACCTCCTGGACGGTGCTTCGCAATCGCTCACGCTTGTAGATACGAAAGATCAACGGCGCCGCGACTAAGAGCATGATCCCCAGGATTCCCAGAACGACGATGATCTCCAGCAACGTAAATCCGCTCATCCGCCGCCGACGGGAGGGCAGGCTCGGCCAAGCCCCATCCGCCGGCCCGGGGCCGGTAAGACCTGCGAACGCCGATGTCCTCATGAGTGCCCTAAAAGAATACACCGGACTGCCACTCGAGGCGGGACTCCCGTCCGAACCCGACGGGGTCGGCGGCCCTTTCCTCAACTGTCAGAAGGCTTTCCGCCGGGGAGACCCGGGAACCGAGAAAATAGAGGCGCGCATATAATCTCGATTCGAATGGATGAGATCCGAATCACCGGCGAGCCCTCGACGAACGGGGATCGGTGCAAGTTCATCGTCGACCGTCCGCTGCTGCCCGGGGAATCCGCGCACTTCGCCGAGAGCGAAGCGTCGACGGTTTCGCCTCTTGCCCGGGAGCTCCTCGGCCTTTCCGGCGTCGACTCGGTGTTGATCGCCGACAACACGGTTACGGTCTCGGCGCCCCACCCGGTCGATTGGCCGGCTCTCGGGGTCGGCCACATCATCCGAAGACACATCCGCACCGGTCTTCCGATCGTCGCGCCCGAATATTTTCAAGAGCTGCCCAGCGAAGGAGACCTGAAGTGGGCGATCTCGGAGTTGTTGGACCGGGAGATCAATCCCGCCGTCGCGCAGCACGGCGGCTACGTCGAGCTGATCGACGTGAAAAAGAACAATGTCTTCATTCGTCTGGGTGGCGGCTGTCAGGGCTGCGGCGCGGCGGACGTCACGCTGAAGCAAGGGATCGAGAAGGCGATCCGAAACCTGGCGCCGCGGGTGGGTGAAATCCTCGACACGACCGACCACGCATCGGGCCGAAACCCCTACTACGCTCCGGCCAAGTAATCCCGGTTTCGCCTCAGGCCGGGGCAGGTTCTCGTCTCAGGCTCGAATCCGAAATTCGAGGCGCCGATGCGCCTCCCTCAGCGCCGCCTCGACGCGCTCGGGGCTTTCGGCGCGGGCGAAGACGAACCCCAGGTATCGAGATCCTTCCGGGAGCGGCACGAGCCGCTGCCCCAGGTGGGCGGAGATCGTGACTTCCTCGATTCCGCGCACCGCTCGCGCCTCTGCCGCGCCGCGAATCTCCTCGAGCTTGCCTACCCCCGGAATCGGAAGCATGAGGACGCCGGCCGCGCGGCTCTCGCGTTTCTCCTGGGCGACGTCGAGTCCGAGCGCGTCTTTGAGGAGCAGCTCCTCCAGCGACATCCCGGTTCCAAAACGGAGAGTCCGTGAACAGAGACCGCCGATCGAGCGTCCCGCGATCTCGATGACGCGCGGGCCATCCGGCGGGATGCGGAGCTCCGCATGCACCGGCCCGTGCCGAAGACCAAGCGCCGCCGCCGCCCGCGCGGCGGTGTCCCGGACGGACTGCTGCGCCTCCTCGGAGAGCCGGGAGGGAGTCACGTAGATCGTCTCCTCGAAGAATGGTCCTTCCATGAGATCCGGCTTGTCGAAGAGCGCGAGCGTCACCAGCTCGCCTTCCCGAAACAGCCCCTCCAGAGCGACTTCGGCGCCCGGCACGTACTCTTCCACGAGAATCTCGCGGGACCATTCGCCGCCGCGGCGCTGGACGTCGGGCTCGGCCAGGATCTTTTCGATCCGGCGCCAGGCCTCGGTGAATCGAGTCGCGTCGTCCGCGCGGATCACACCTCGGCTGGCAGCGAGAAACGTCGGCTTGAGCACGCAGGGGAAAGCGACCGCCGACGCCGCTCTCGACGGTTCCTCCTCGATCGAGAAGAGCCGGAACCGGGGCTGTGGAACGTGCGCTTCGTCAAGCCGGCGCCGCATCGTGGGCTTGTGCCTCGCGGCGAGGACCGAGTCGGCGGAGTTGTGCGGCAAACCGAGAGCCTCCGCGATTGCGGCGGAGACGATCACCGTTTCGTCGTCGGCCCCGACCACGGCATCGACCGGGAAACGCCGCGCAAATTCCTTGACTCGTTCCACCGCCGAAGCGGCGTTATCAAAGTCGACCGTGAGGAGTCCCGAGGGGTTCAGGCCCTCCAGGGTGCTCGCCTCCTCGGAGGCGACGGTCACGTCGAATCCCAGACGTTCCGCGGCTGCGAGGAAATCCGGCGTCCGGTAGGTCGTCGTGGGCAGG
>DATDNV010000556.1:0-6249 GCA_036518075.1 Thermoanaerobaculia bacterium | reverse complement strand
TTTGATGATGGAGCACGCGATCTATTCGGTCATCTCGCCGGAAGCCTGCGCGGCCATCCTCTGGAAAGACGCCTCCCGCAAGAAGGAAGCGGCCGAGGCTCTGAAACACACGGCGGCGGATCTGAAGCAGCTCGAGCTCATCGACGAGATCATCCCCGAGCCTCCTGGAGGCGCGCACGCCGACCCAGCGGGAGCCGCCGCCGCGGTCGGCGAGGCGATCGAACGTCACCTGAAGCAGCTCCTCGAGCTGACTCCCGAAGAGCGCCGCGAGAGGCGCTATCGTAAGTTTCGCGCCATGGGGCGCTTCGAAACAGTCGGTCCATGAGCGAAGGCGGAGCCGCTTCGCGCGAGCGGAGGCGGCTCCGAGACGAGGTCGCCGTTTGTCCGACCGGACGTCGATCATCGGTCAGATGGAACCGGCTCGCGTAATCTGGCGGGTCGCGGACGTGGACGAAACCCGCGTCGCGCGACTCGCGAACGACGCAGGGCTGCCCCGGACGATCACGCGGCTTCTCCTGGCGAGGGGAGTGAACAGCGCCGACGAGGCAAGGGCCTTCTTGTCACCCGACGTCGGCTCGCTCCACGATCCGATCGCGCTCAAGGGATCCGAAGAGTCGGCCGACATCCTGGTGCGCTCCGCACGCCGGGCCGGCCGCGTCGTGGTCTTCGGAGATTACGACGTCGACGGCGTCACTGCCGTCGCCCAGTTGAAAGCCGCGCTCCTTCGCGCCGGCGCCGACGCCGTCTCGTTCCTGCCGCATCGGCTTCGAGACGGGTACGGTCTGAAGCCGGAAACGGTGCGGCGCGTCGTCGCCGACCTTCGGCCCGCCGTCATCATCACCGTCGACTGCGGCATCTCCGCGGTGGAAGGGGTGGCGTGCGCCCGGGCCGCCGGCGTCGAGGTCATCGTCACGGATCACCATCTCGTTCCGGAAGAGCTTCCGGCGGGCGCGGTCGTGGTCAACCCGAAGCAGCCGGGCTGCGGCTATCCGGAGAAGAACCTCGCCGCCTGCGGAATCGCGCTCAAGATGGCGCAGGCGGTCACACGCCGCGCCGGCGTCTCGCTCTCGCAGGACTCGCTTCTGCGCGCCGCGTGTCTGGGCACGATCGCCGACCTCGTCCCCTTGACCGGCGAAAACCGCACGATCGCGGCGGCCGGGCTCGCGTGCCTCGCGGAGGCGCGCGCTCCGGGGTTGCGAGCCCTGCTTGCCGAGAGCGGCGTCGCGCCGGGATGTGCGCCGACATCGGAAGAGATCGCGTTCCGGGTGGCGCCGCGGCTGAACGCCGCGGGCCGCCTCGACACCGCGGAGCTCGCCCTGTCGCTGTTCGAAGAGCGCGACCCGGCTCGCGCCAAACGTGTGGCCCGCGAGCTCACGATGCGCAACGCCGAACGGCAATCTCTCGAAAGACGCCTCGCCCGTCAGGTTCGAGAAACGATTGACCAGACTTTCGATCCGGAGAGAGACGCGATCATCGTCGCGTTCGGAGAGGGTTGGCACCGCGGAGTCCTCGGGATCGCGGCCTCGCGGCTCGCCCGGGAATATCACCGGCCCGTTCTGCTCTTCGCTCTGGAGGGAGAGCGCGCCTCCGGTTCGGGCCGGTCCATTCCCGGAGTCGCTTTGCACGACACGTTGAAGGAAATCGGGCATCTCTTTTCGGAATTCGGGGGCCACGACCAGGCCATCGGAGCGAGCCTTCCCGCCGCGCGCATGCCCGACCTGGCCCGCGCCGCGCGCGATCTCTTCGCCGATCGAATCCCGCGCGAGCGGTTTCAGCTCATCGAAGAGGCGGAGGCGGAACTGGAAGTCGAACGGGTGGACGAGGAGCTCTATCGCCACCTCGCAGCGTTCGAGCCGCACGGCATCGGCAACCCCCGGCCGGTCTTCGCCGCCGAGATGAGTCCGGCCCATCCGTTCCGCGAGCTCGGCGAGACGGGCCGCCGAGGCCGCATCCAACGTTCGGAAGGCACCATCGACACGGTGTGCTGGAGACCCGAGCTCGGCCCTCGGCTGTCCGCGGGTCAGCGGTTCTTCGCCCACTATCGAATCTCTCGAAATCGATCCGGACGGATCGAGTTGGAAATCGTCGCCGCGCGCGATCCTTTCTTCGCGGCCTCCGCGGAGCCGGCCGCCATCGCGCAGGCGCAGGCGGCGAAATGAAGCGCCGCTGGGAGGTGGTCGTTCTTGCGTTCGGAGCGCTCTTCCTGATTCTTCTCGCGATTTCGTTCCGTCCGGGGCACCGCCCCTCCAAGACCTCGTCCGCGGAGACGATGCCGCGTGTGGCGCCTGGCGAAGAAGCCGGGCAACCGACGACGGTCCTGAAGGGATTCGACTACACCGAGACCGTTCGGGGCCAGCCGATCTTTCGAATCCAATCGGAGCGAACGGTGGGATTCGGCCCCGCGGCGGGCTTCGTTCCCAACGTGTACGTGCTCGAGAAAGTCACCCTAAACCTCTACCCCGAGCAGGGATCGCCCGTGGTCGTCCGCTCCGACAAGGCCGAATACGACCAGCGCACCAAACAGGCGAAATTGTCAGGAAACGTCCGCTGGTCAGACGACCGGGGAGCGCTGGGAGAGACCGAGCGGATGGATTTCAATCCCTCCGCACGCGTCCTCACCGCTCCCGAAAAGATCCATCTGAGCCGCGGCACGTTCAGCCTCGACGCGCGGTCCGGGAAATACGACGTGGCCGAGAGGACCGTTCACCTGGACGGGCCGATTCGCGGCTCCGGCACCGGCGAAGAGACCGGGGGCCTCACGAGCCTCTCCGCCGACTCGGCGATCTACCGGAAGGAACAATCGGTCGTCGAGTTGGTCGGCAACGTCTCGGCTCTCTCCCACGCCGGAGACACCATCGCGTGCGACCGGTTCGTGTTCAAGCTCGACCCGGAGGGGCACCGGCTCGAGTGGTCCCGGGCCGAGGGATCGGTCCGAGGGTCGCTCGTCTCCACGCCGGAGAAGGGCCGGCGGCCGGGAGCCGCGTCGGCCGCGCGCCGATACACGGGAGACAACGCCACGTTCGGATTCAGTCCGGAGGGGGTTCTCCGCTCGGTCTCGCTCGTGGGCCAGCCGGCGACCGTGGTCGAGAAGGATCGCTTCGTCCGCGGTCAGTCGATCGACCTGTCTTTCGATTCCGGCCGCCTCGTCTCCGCGGCCGCGAAAGGACAGGTTCACATCGACGCCGGCAAGAGCCGCGCCGAGGCGGAGGAGGGCCGCCTCTCGTTCGATTCCAAGGGGGAGGTGGACACCCTCGAGCTTCTGCGCCGCGTTCACATGGAAGGGGAGGGCCGGTCGGCCCGGGCGGGCAAGGCCGTCAACATCTCGGGAAGCGGGCAATGGATTCTCACGGGCGAGTCGGAGGGGTCCGCGAGCGCCGACAACGCAGACTCCCGGATTTCGGCAGATCGCATCGAGATCGACGAGAGCCGGCACAACCTGCGCGCCCAGGGCAGCGGCCGCGCCGTGTTTACTCCAGGGGCGAAGAATCAAACCTCGGTGCCGACGATCCTGGGGGACCCGTCGCGCCCCACCTACGGCAAGGCGGCGCGCATCACTCTCGACGAGAACAGCCGCGTCGCCACGCTCACCGGCGGCGCGACGCTCTGGCAGGATGCGTCTTCGCTTTCCGGGGATGACATCACGTTGAACGACCGGGAGCGTTCGGTGATCGCCGTCGGCAACACGCGCACGGTGATCGTGAGCCGCGGGCCCGCCGGCAAGAAACCGGACGCCGAACCCAGCGTCGTCGTCGCGCGCCGCGCTTCGTATCGCGAGGGCGACTCGGCCGCCCAATTCGACGGCGCTGTCGGTCTCGCGAGGGGCTCTCTGCGAGCCAACGCCAACAAGGCCGTCTGCATCTTTGGAAAGGATCACGAGATCGAGCGAGTCGATCTCAACGGTGATGTCACCCTCTCGGATCCGGCGTTCGGACGCTCCGGACGCGCGGAGCATGCGATCGACGATCCGCGTGAAGGTCGGACGATCCTCGAAGGTTCTCCCGCCTGGGTCAATGACGCGGGGAATCGAATCGCCGGCGCCGTCTTGACGATCACGGAACGTGGGCGTAGGGTCGAAGTCACCGCCCCCGAGGGGGGCAAGACCGAGACCATACATCGCACCAGCCAGAGCCAGTGAGCCTTTCGACTGAAAACCTGTCGCCGCGCCCGGTTCTGTCGGCGGAAGGGCTGATCAAGACCTACGCCGGCCGAGCCGTGGTCAAAGGCGTCTCGCTCGAGATCGCGGGCGGAGAGATCGTCGGCCTCCTCGGACCCAACGGGGCAGGCAAGACCACGACCTTTTCGATCGTCGTCGGTCTGGTGCGGCCGGACGCGGGAGTGGTTCGCCTCGGAGGAAGAGATCTCACGGACCTGCCGATGTACAGGCGCGCGCGTGCCGGCATCTCCTACCTTCCCCAGGAACCGTCGGTGTTTCGCAAGATGACCGTGGAAGAGAACCTGCTCGCGATCCTCGAGACGCTGGATCTGCCCCGCGGCGAGCAGCGCGAACGCGCGGACCAGCTTCTCGCCGAGTTCGGTCTCGAAGCCTTGCGGTCGCACCGCGCCTACACCCTTTCGGGAGGCGAACGCCGGCGCGTGGAGCTGGCGCGCAGCCTCGTCGTCTCTCCGGACATCCTTCTTCTCGACGAGCCGTTCGCGGGGATCGATCCGATCGCGGTCCTGGACATTCAAGCGATCGCGCGACGCCTCGCTTCATCCGGAATCGGCGTATTGATCACGGATCACAACGTGCGGGAGACTTTGTCGATCGTCGATCGCGCCTATATAATTAACGACGGCGAGATTCTACGGGCCGGGACGCCTCTTGCCCTTTCGAGCGACGCCGTCGTGAAGAAGATCTATCTTGGAGAGGCGTTTCAGCTGAATTGAACGAATGAACGCGCTAGGATCGATGCCGGCTGGAACGGTCCGGCCATAAAACCATGGCTCTCGAACAGAAGCTGAACCTTCGGCTCTCGCAACGGCTCGTCATGACGCCGTCGTTGCAGCAGGCCATCAAGCTGCTGCAGATGTCCAAGCTCGAGCTGGAGGAAATCCTGACGCAGGAGATGGTGGAGAACCCCCTGCTCGAAGAGGAGCAGGAGGAAACGCCGGAGCCGGAGGGCGCGGAGCGCGCCGAAGCGCCTCAGGAGGAGGTCGCCGCCAAGCCCGCCGAGTCGGCAGCGCCAGCCGAACCTCCGCCCGAGAAGGAGCGGGACTCCTTCGACGAGATCGACTTCGACAGCTATTTCCAGGACTACATGGAGAGCGCGTACAACCCTCGCCAGTACGAAGAGAGCGAGGCCGTGCCTCTGGAGAACACGCTGTCGCGTCCTCAGGGGCTCCCGGAATACTTGAACTGGCAGCTCTCGATGTCAGACGCTCCCGCTTCCGTTCGAGAGATCGCGACCTACCTGATCGGTAACGTCGACGAGGACGGTTACTTGCGAGTCACTCGCGATGAGATTCGCGCTGCGGGCTATACGGACGACCCGGAAGTGGAGAAAGCGCTGGAAGTCGTGCGCTCATTCGATCCGCCGGGTGTCTGCGCCTTCGATCTGCCCGACTGCCTCATGCTCCAGATCCGGGCGCTCGGGATCGACAACCCGTTGATCGAAACGGTCATCACCAAACACTGGACCGAGTTTCTCAACCGGCAGTACGCACCGCTCTGCAAGACGCTCGGGGTCGGAATGTCAGAGCTGCAGGCGGTGCTGGAGATCATCAAGAACCTCGAGCCCAAGCCCGGGCGGAAGTATTCGAGCGAGCGCACGATCTACGTGGAACCCGACGTGGCCGTACGAAAGGTCGGAGACGAGTACATCATTCAGTTGAACGAAGATGGCCTCCCAAAGCTCCGCATCTCCGCGGCCTACCGCCGCATGCTGCGCGGAGGAAACGGCGCGATCGGCTCCGAGGCGGCGAATTATCTGAAGGAGAAGATGCGTTCCGCGGTCTGGCTCATCAAGAGCCTCGATCAACGGCAGCGGACGATCTACAAAGTGGCCGACTCGATCGTCCGCCATCAGCGCGCCTTCCTCGACAAGGGAATCGAGCATCTGCGCCCGCTGGTCCTCCGCGACGTCGCCAACGACATCGGCATGCACGAGTCGACGGTCTCGCGGGTCGTTTCGAACAAGTACATTCACACGCCGCGCGGACTTTTCCCGATGAAGTACTTCTTTCACAGCGGGATCGACTCGGCAGACGGAAACGACGTGTCCTCGCTCTCGATCAAGAACAAGATCGCGA
>DATDNV010000555.1:0-17270 GCA_036518075.1 Thermoanaerobaculia bacterium | reverse complement strand
AGGCTCCTTCGGCGACTCGGTTTTCTCCGAAGTGAGTCAAGCCCGCGCTCGCAGCGAGCCGCACCGTCTCGGCGGAGTGAGTCTTGGTGACGGCGAGAAGAGTGACCGCCGACGGGTCTCGCCCCCGAATGGTGCAGGCGCGAGCGATTCGCTGCTGGATTTCCGCGCGACGCGCCGCGATCTCGTCGCGCGAAATCGTCACCGGCGATTCGAGCCTTCGCTCGCGTCGGCGCCAAGGTTGGCGAGCCGGTCGGCGAGGACGTTCTGCTCGCGGCGGACATGCCGCAGCGAGAATCGCCGGAATCCCTTCGCGCGTTGGACGGCCTCCGAGAGAAGCGGCTTCAAGTGCGGCGCCTTCACGCGGAAGTTTCCATTGACCTGCTCGACCAGCAGCCGGCTGTCCGAGAAGATCTCGACCTCGTTGGCGCCGAGCTCTTCGGCCCGGCGGAGCGCGAGAAGAAGCGCCCGGTACTCCGCCACGTTGTTGGTGGTCGATCCCAGGGCCTCGAAGTGCTCTTCGACGGGGCGCTCTCCCTCCGCCTCGACGTGAACGCCCGCGCCCGCGGGTCCGGGATTATTGCGCGCCGCGCCGTCGATGAACGCGCGGAATCGCATGACGAGTCGTCAGTTTGCAGTAATCAGTCTTCAGTTCTATGGCTTGGAACTGATAACTGAAAACTGTGAACTGAAAACTCCTTCATGAAGCCCGAGGATCCCAGTACAGGATTCTCTTGCAGCTGTCGCAGTAAACGATTTCGCGGCCCGCCTTGAGAATCTGAAGAGCGGCCGGCCGGATCTTGACGTGGCAAGCGGAGCAGGACGCATTGAGGACGCGGGCGATGGCGATCCCGCCCTTTTTCTCGATCAATCGCTGAAATTCCGCGCGGTCCCGGGCGGGAATCTGGGATTCGAGCTGCTTGATCTCTCCGCGCGCAGCTTCCAGATCCTGATCGATCGCCCGCTGCGTGGCGCGCCAGTCCTTCAGCCGTTCCTCGTGCTGCTGAGTCTCGTCGGGCAGATTGCCCTCCCGCGCGGCGAGCTCGGTCCGAGCCGTTTCGATCTCCTCCTCGAGCGCCAGGATGCGGTCCTCGGTGGATCGAGCGAGTTTTTCGACACCGTCGATCTCGTTCAAGAGCGCTCCGTACTCTCGGCTGGTCTGAACCTGGCGCAGCTGCGTCTGGTACTTCTTCAGCTTGTCCCGGACCTCCGTCAGCTCTCCCTCGGCCTGACGGCGCTCGGCCTCCGCGACGACGAGGCGCTGTTTCAGGCGGGCGACCGTTTCGACTTTTTCGCGAAACTCGCGGTCAACCTCAGTCAGCTCCTCGGGGACGGTCTCGCGCTCTTTTTGGCGGTCGGCGACGAAGCGGATTCGATCCTGGAGGCGGTAGAGCGTGTCGAGCATCTCGCTCAACGACGAGCCCTATGCAAAAAAAAGGGTGTCCCGATGAGAGGACACCCCACGGCAAACCACTCAATTTGTTTGTTTCGATTCGACTTTGTCTTCCTCAATCTCCCCGACTCCCTCGGATCCCATCTGGTGGGTCCACTCGGATTCGAACCGAGGTCTGACCGGTTATGAGCCGGTGGCTCTAGACCGCTGAGCTATGGACCCCGGTTGCCCGTCGGGGGCCAATATAACAAAAGCCCGGCTCCTTCTCATCGAATCGTCTCGAGGAACGGCTTGAGCTTCTTCGCGCGCGAGGGGTGGCGGAGCTTCCGCAGAGCCTTCGACTCGATCTGGCGGATCCGCTCCCGGGTCACGTTGAAGGACCGGCCGACCTCTTCGAGCGTGTGCTCCGACCCGTCCCCGACGCCGAACCGCATCTTCAGGACCTGCTCTTCGCGGGGCGTCAGCGACTTCAGAACGCGGCGCGTCTGGTCCTGGAGATTGGACACGAGGACCGCTTCCATCGGCGAGAGCACGCCGCGATCCTCGATGAAATCTCCCAGATGCGAATCCTCTTCTTCGCCGATCGGGGTCTCCAGAGAGATCGGCTCCTGCGCGATCTTCATGATCTTGCGAACCTTGGAGACCGGCATGTCCATGCGCTTGGCGATCTCCTCGGCGTTGGGTTCGCGGCCGAGCTCCTGCACGAGCGAGCGCGAGGTCCGGGTCAACTTGTTGATCGTCTCGATCATGTGCACGGGGATGCGGATCGTCCGCGCCTGGTCCGCGATCGCGCGAGTGATGGCCTGCCGGATCCACCACGTGGCGTAGGTGGAGAACTTGTAGCCGCGCCGATGCTCGAATTTCTCGACCGCCTTCATGAGGCCGATGTTGCCCTCCTGAATCAGGTCGAGGAACTGAAGGCCTCGATTCGTGTACTTCTTCGCGATCGAGACCACGAGCCGAAGGTTGGCCACGATCAGCTCATGCTTGGCCTGATCGGCCTCGTCTTCTCCCTCGCGTACCTGGCGGAGCGTCTTCTTGACGTCCTCGTGAGAGACCCCGAATTTGTCTTCGAGCTCGCGCAGGGACCGCCGGTACTTGGCGATGCGCCGCTTGTAAAAGTCGAGCCGGGTCGGGTTCTTCTCTTTCTTCAGAATCGTGGTGTCCTGCCGGATCGTCAGCTCCGGGATCGACATCTGGCGATCGATGTCCTTGAGGATCCCGATGGCGCGATTCAGGACGGCCGGCGTGAAATCAGCAGCCCGGATCAGGCGCGCGACATCGGCGATCTTCTTGTCGATCGACGTCTCGATGCGCGCCAACGCCTTCGTGCCGCGCTTCAAGGTGCGGGCCTTGAACTTCATGCGCTTGATGTCTTTGTCGAGGGTCCCGATCCGCTTGAACGTCGCGAGCACGCTCTCGATGCGTCTGGAGGAGCGGTCGTCGAGGTCCTGCTCCTCCTCCTCTCCGTCTTCCTCATCGGAGATGTTGACGATCTCGTTGACCATGCGGGAATCGCGGCCGGCGTTCTCCAGGAGCTTGAGAATCTCCGCGAGTACGACCGGGTTGTTCGCGAGCGCCTGGTAGATCTTCGCCTCGCCCTGCTCGATCCGCTTGGCGATGCGGACCTCCCCCTCGCGGTCGAGAAGCTTGACGGTCCCCATCTCGCGCAGGTACATGCGCACGGGGTCGTTGGTCTTCTCCACCGCCTCGCGAGCCTCTTCCGCGCTTTCCGCCTCGAGGGCGGCGCGCTTGCGCGCGGCGCGGTCGGGATCCGTCACGATCTCGATCCCCATCTCGAAGAACCGCGTGTAGACCTCTTCGAGATCGTCGGGCACCGTGGTCACCTCGTCGGAGAGAACTGTCTGGATCTCCTCGTAGAGCAGATAGCCCTTGTCCTTACCTGCCTTGAAGAGCAGCTGGACCTCCGGGTACTTTTCCTCAATCACCAAGCTCTTTTCCTTTCCCTCGCAGCCGGTCGGCCGCCGCCTCTCGCTGCTTCGAGATCTCTTCTTTGCGTCGGATCAACTCGGCCAGCTCCGGGCCACCGGCTGTCTCCGCCAGACCGATTGCTGTCTGAATATGCGCACTTTCCCGTTCGAGATACTTTTTTTCGAGTTTCGCCAACAGTCGTTCCACGCCCTCCGAGCTCGGCTCGGCCGTCTCTTCCAGGGCGATTCCTGATACGAGGATCCGTTCTTCCTCAGTAAGGTGTGCGATTTGCCTTTGAAAATCAACCACTTCCGAAGGAAAGCCGCCCTTCCGGAATGCCTGCACCAGCCGGAGGGCCACCGGATGACTCAGATACTCGTCTTTCAAAGTCCTCAGAATCAAAGGGTTATAGTCCGCATGGGTCAGGAGGACCTGGAGCAATTCGCGCTCCGGCGCGGGTAAACCCGACGGAGATAACACGGCTGACGTCCCGGTCGTTCCCGCCGGCGGAGCGGGTCTTTCCGAGGCGGGCCGCCCGGACTTGGGCTTGATCTTCTCCCACAAGACTTCGAGAGGGACCGCGACGCGTTCGGATACCCGGCGGCACTCCTCGTGACGGACGATGGCGTCGGGAATCGCTACGACGACATCGAGAATTCCTGCGATCCGCGCCGCCCGCTCCGCGGAAGAGAGGGTTTTCTCGTCGATCCGGGAATCTTCCAGAAGCCAGCTCAAGGAATCCGGCGCCTGCTCGATCCGCTCCGCGAGCCGCGCGGCCCCCTCCCTGCGCAGACTGTCGTGAGGGTCTTCGCCCTCCTTCAACTTGGCGACCTTCGCCTCGAAGCCCGCGGCCAGGAGATGTTTGAGGGCGCCCCTCGTCGCGGCGCGTCCGGCCGTGTCGCCGTCGTAGCAGAGCGTGACGCGCTGGCAGAGCCGGAAGAGCTTGGCTGCCTGCTCTTCGGTCAAGGCGGTGCCCATCGAAGCGACGGTCTCGTCGATGCCCGCCGTGATCAGAGCGAGGTGGTCGAAGTAGCCCTCGACCAGCACGACCCGTTCGCGCCGTCGGATCGGCTCGCGCGCCTCGGAAAGCCCGTAGAGAAGACGTTTCTTGGAGAAGACGGGCGATTCCGGCGAGTTCAGGTACTTGGGCTCGGCTTCGGGCGTCAGCGCCCTCCCGCCGAACCCGACCGGGCGGCCCCTCTCGTCGCGCACGACGAAGATCAAACGATCTCGGAACCGGTCATAGGCGCCCTTGCCCTCGGGCCTCGCCTGGAGAAGACCGGCTTCGATGAGAAGGCTTTCCGGAAACGAGGGACCGAGGGCTCGGCCGAGCGCCTCCCACGAATCGGGCGCATAGCCAAGAGCGAGGCGACGTGACATCTCCTCCGGGACACTGCGGCCTTCCAGATACTTGGCGGCGCGGTTGTTCGGGCGAGCCAGCTGCTCCGCGTAGAAGCGATGCGCCGCGGCGAGCGCCTCGAAGAGCTTCTCGCGGCGATCATCCCTGGGCCCCCGCGGGGCGCGTCTGGGGATGGCGACATGGAATCGCGCGGCCAGCGCCTCGACCGCCTCGGGAAAGTCGAGCCGGTCGATCTGCCTCACGAAGTGAATGATGTCGCCGCCGGCGCCGCAGCCGAAGCAGTGGTAGAGACCTTTGTCGCGGTCGACCGTGAACGACGGCGTCCGCTCCTGGTGAAAGGGACACAGCCCCTTCCAAGAACGGCCCGCCTTCTTCAGCTTCGTGTGCTCGCTGATGACCTCGACGATGTCGGCGGCGGCGCGCAGCTCCGCCAGAGCCGAGTCGGTGATGTCTAAGTCACTCATGGGAAGGGTCCAAAGTCCAAAGTCCAAAGTCCAAGGTTGCCTGAGCCTCGAGACCTTGGACCTTGGACCTTAAACCTTGGACTTTCGTCATTCCAGTTCCACGATCGTTGCGCCGTTTCCTCCTTCGCGCGCTCCGGCGGAGCGAAGCGACGCGACTCCCGGGTACCCGCGGAAGTGGCTGCGCAGTCCATCTCGCAGGCGCCCGGTCCCGTGCCCGTGAACGATCCGCAAGCGCCCGGCTCCTGCGACCAGAGCGTCATCCAGGCTCTTCTCGACTTCGGCGATCGCTTCGTCGAGGCGGCGGCCAATCACGTTGATCTCGCGCGTCAGCACTCCCGCCGCCTCGCGCGATACGGGTGCCGAGACTCTCGGCGAAGAACCGCTGCCGACGACCTTCGAGGACGCCGGCTCGAGGTCCCTGGGCAAGACCCGAAGCCTTTTGCCGGCGACATCGATCCAGGCCTCGTCCTCCTCGAAAGCGACGATCGTGCCTTCGATCTTCCCTCCTCGCAGACGTGCGCGGCCGCCGACCCTCAGAGCCGCCGGCGGAGCCTCCGCGGCCTCCCGCGCGGACGCGAGTCCCGTCTCGCGAAGGATCTCTTCGGCGGCCGCGCCAACGATCGTGTCCGGAGATTCGCTCGCGCGCCGCGCGGAGTCCTTTCGCATGGCCGCGACTTCCTGGGCGACCTGGCGAGCCAGGGCCTTTTGCGCGCTGTCGAATCGGGAGAGACCCTCCTCGACGAGGCGGCGACGCTCTTCGGCCAGTCGCCCGCGCTCCGTCTCGAGTCGCTGGGTCTCCTGGGAGAGCTGTTCGCGTTCGCGGAAGAGCTGCCGCTCGCTCTCGCGCAGCCTCTCGATCGTTTGCTCCGCTTCCGTCTCCTGCTCCTGGCGTCGCTTCCATGCCTCGCCGAGGATCGCTTCCGCTCGACCCACGACCGACTCGGGCATGCCGTGCTCGCGCGCCGCGGCCAGGGCGCGGCTCCGGCCGGAAAGACCCGGGTGGAGGCGATAGTTGGGGCGGCCCGTCCGCTCGTCAAACTCCATGGCGGCAGAGACCGAGTCCGTCCGGTCGGCCGCGAACCGCTTGACCGCCGAGAGGTGCGTCGTCACGATCGCGCGTCCTCCCCTGGCCAGATACTCCTCCAGCCACGCGTTCGCGAGAGCACTGCCTTCTTCGGGATCGGTCGCGCCTCCGATTTCATCGATCAGGGAGAGAGTCTCGGGCTGCGCCTCTGCCAGAATCCGCGTCAGCGTCTGGACGGAGGAAGAAAAGGTAGAGCGGTCCGCGAGAATCGCCTGGGCATCGCCGATCTCGGTTCGAATCGCCCGAAACACCGGGACGCGCGTTCCCGGACCCGCCGGCACGGGGATGCCCGACTGAGTCAGCAGAGAAAACAGGCCAGCCGTCTTGAGCACGACGGTCTTGCCGCCCGCGTTGGGCCCGGAGACGACGAGCATTCTCTTGTGACTCGGCAAATCGAAATCGAGAGCGACGACGGGCCGCTGTTCGCGCTCCTCGGCGAGCACGCGTCGTCGAAGCGCCGCGAGCCTCGGATCGAGCAGGGGATGACGAGCCGCCCGCAGCGACCAGCCGCCGTCGTCGGAAAGCTCGGCGAGACGCCCGTCGCAGGCTTCGCCGAACTCCGCCTGTGCCTCCAACCGGTCGAGCTCCGCCAGCTCCGTGACCGCGCCGCGAAGCGCGTCGGCACGTCCCAACACCTGCCGGCCGAACTCGACGATGAGCCGTTCGACTTCGCGTTTCTCTTCCGCAGCGAGCAGAGCCAGCTCGTTGTTGGATTCGACGATCTCCATAGGCTCGACGAAAACGGTCTGGCCCGAGCCGGACCGGTCGTGCACGATGCCGGGCACGCGCGCGCGCGACGAGACGGCGATCGGAAGACAGTAGCGGTCGTTGCGCAGGACCACGACCGCTTCCCCGAGGGCGTGCCGGTGAGTCTGGAGAAGCTTCTGAAGCTGCCGCGTCACCTGTCCCCGCTGCTTTCGGAGCTGGGATCGCATCCGGGCGAGCGCCGGAGAGGCTTCGTCGCGCAACGAGCCGTCGGCTTCGAAGAGCCGGCGCGCGGCCAGTAGAAGGTCGTCGAGGTCGGGCAGCCGGCCTCGTCGCGCTGTCAGGTGAGGCGTCGAGACCGGCGCAAGGTCGCGTCGGACGGCGACCGCGGCGCGAGCCACGGCGAGGATCGGAGCGAAGTCGGAAAGCGCCCCCGCGCCTCCGGAGCGCTCGAGCGAGTCGAGAACCGACCCGATCTCTTCGACGCCCGCGAGTCCCAGTCTCCCGTGATCGAGCCGGAACTGAATGAGCTCGGCGGTCTCATCGATCCGCCGGCGGACCGATGGCTCATCGGGCGCAGGAATGAGCCGACGAACAGCCGCCTTGCCCGGGGGGGTTCTCGCGAAGGAGGAAATCAGGAGGAGGACGACGTCGAACTCGAGAGCCTCCCGGTCGACGTCGCCCTCGGACGCTTCGGATGCGCCGTCGGTCGCTAGATGCTCGCCCGCCGCTCCTCGGAAAGCTTCCGAAGCATCTTCTTGCGCGCCTGGATCATTTTGCGCTTGCGCTTGGCGCTCGGCTTTTCGTAGTGCTGACGCTTCTTCAGCTCCGACAGAATTCCGGATTTTTCGCACTTCCTCTTGAAACGCCGCATGGCGTTTTCGAACGATTCGTCTTCTTTGACGTGTACCAGAGGCACGAACACTCACCCCCTCACGGCCACACGAAACGAGCAAAGCATTCTAGGGGTAATCCCTGGACGTGTCAACGATCTCCTTCGGCTTCAAGCCTTTAAAGAGCAGAACGAGCGAGGCTTAATGGCGCAAACCACCTTCGAACGCCCCTATAATGACCGGCAATGAGCGACACGGACGATCGGCTGAAATTGCTCGAAGCGGAGATCGAGCGTCGTCTCGTGGAGCGATTCGCGGCCCTCCGCGACGAATTCGACCGGCTGCGTCTCGAATCGGATCGACGTTGGGCCGGGTTTCTCGATCGCTTCGATCAGAAGTTCACGGGCATCGTTCCGCCCGAGCTCGTGCTGGCTCCGCCCGAGCTCGCATCGGCGCCGACACCGGCTCCCGCGCCCGGCCGATTTTCGATCGACGACGCGCGCAAACTGGATGAAGCCCCCAATCAGGTCGAGGTCCTCCAACGGTTCCTCGGCGCGTGTCTACATCATGCGTCGCGAGTCGCTCTGATTGTGTCCCGGGGCGGAGGCGTGAGTGTCTGGAAGGCGCTCGGATTCTCCGATCACGGCGGCGACGACGAAGCCGCTCGCCGCGCGACCCTCTCCGCGGGAACCGGGTTGTCCGGAGTTCTCGAGGGTCAAGGTGGCCTGCTCGATTCGGGCAACCCGATTTCCGCGGCACTCGGCGCGTCGGATGCCTCGCGCGCCGTCCTGATTCCGATGGTGGTCAAGGAGAAGATCTCTGGAGCGGTCTACGCGGACTGCGTCCCAGGCGGCGAGTCGCGATTCGATCCCGATGCGCTCGCGATCGCGACGTTCGTGGCAGGTCTCGTCGTGGACCGCCTCGCACAGCGCAAGCTCGTTCCCGCGCCGGCTTTGCGCGCCCTCGAAATCGCTGCCGCGACTCCCTCCGCGGAGCCGTCTCTGGAGCTTGCGCCCGAACCGGAAGAGGCGGCGCCGAGAGCGTCGGACTTTAAGACTCAGATGATGCCGGCGGCCGAACCGGGCGCGGCCAGGCCTTCGCCCGCCGAGGCGCCGGACTCGATTTCCGTCGATGCGCCGGCCTCTGCGCCCTCGCCGTCCTGGACCGGCGAGCCGTCGCCGGCGGCCGCCGATCAATCCGGTCCGTTCGGAAGGCCGACCGGTTCGGGAGTCGGCACTTCGCCGGGAGCGATGGGCCTGGAACCGTCTGCTGCCGAAAAGCCGAGCGCCCCGCCGCCGGTTCCCCGCCCGTCGAGCGGGGTCGTGCGTCCCAGCACCGGAGCGCGGAGACTGGCCGGACCGCTGGCGCCGGTGGAGACCGGCGACGAGAGGCGCGAGGAAGCGCGCCGGTTCGCGAAGCTGCTCGTTTCCGAGATCAAGCTCTACAACGAGAAGCAGGTTCAGGCGGGCCGCCAGCAGGGAAATCTGTACGAGCTCCTGAAGGAAGACATCGACCGAAGCCGGCAAATGTACGACGAGCGGATTCCCGAGGACGTGCGCGCGAGCTCGAACTTCTTCTACGAAGAGCTGGTGCGGATTCTGGCGGACGGCCGAGCCGAGTCGCTGGGAATCTGAAGAGATTGGTGAATCGCGATTTCTGATTCGTGAATAGGGCGAGGCTGTCGCCTTTTCGGCGATAATCACCAATCACCACTCACCGATCGCAAATCGTTCCTTTCGTGCTTCGCCGTCTCTTTCCACTTTTCCTTCTCTTTGTCGCCCGATCGGTTCTGGTTGCCGACATCGGCGTTCCCCTTTCGGAAGAATTCGAGTCCGACTTTGCCCGGGCCGCGGACTTTCTCGACGATGGCCGCCGATCCGAGGCGGAGGCGCTGCTGGGTCCGATCCGCGCATCCGAGCGGCCTGCCTGGCGGGCCCGCGTGGCGATGCTGCTCGCCCGGGACGACGAGCGCCGAAAGGATTTTCGCGGGGCGGCGGAGGAGCTGGCCGCCGCTCCGGCGGCGCCGATCGGATTGGAGCCGTATCGCCAGTGGCAGCTCGGCCGCGTCCTCGCGGCCCAGGGCAAGTGGGACGAGGCGATCCCGCATTTTCGCGACGCATTTGAGACGGAAGAGAGCTTCGCGATGCGCGCGTCCGCGGGAGAGGACTTCGCCGAAGCGCTCGCGAAAAAGGGACGCGTGGGCGATGCGGCTCGCGTTCTCGAGCGTGCTTCGGACGGGGCTTCACCCGGTCAGATCGAGACGATCGGCATCGAGCGCATCCGATTGGCTCGGCTCTTCAAGGACAGCGCGGCCGTCCGCTCGATCGCGCACGCCATGGTCGCCGCCGGCGTCGATGTCCGCCGCACGCAGCCGGAGTTTGCGCGACGCGCTCTCACGGATGAGCTTGCCCGGCTGACTCCGCCGGAGAAAGCCCGCTTTGCCCGTTTGCGCATCGCGGCCGACGACGTCGCGCGAGGGGTCCGATTGCTCCAGCACGAAAATCCGCGCCTTTGGCCCGCTGAGGAGCGCGCCGCGAACCTGCTGGCGCTTGCGCGCGGGCAGCGGCGTCTGGGATATGCGCGGGCCGCCGACGCGACTCTGGCAAAGGTCCCCGACGATGGAACGGAGGCGGCGCTCGAGGCGAGAGTCGCTCGAGCCGACGCGGCGCTCGAAAAACTCCGAAAGCGGTTTCCCGACGGCGTTCCCCCGGAATTCTCTCCGCTTCTCGCCCAACGCCAGGCGCTGTCGCGCCTGGCCGACCCGAGCGTGCCGGTCACGGTCCGGACGAAAGCGCTCGAGCGCCTGATCCGAATCGCCTGCGATCGAGGCCAATTCGAAGAGGGCGTCTCGCTTGCTCGGAGACTCGTCGCCGAGAGCGGCGATATCGGCGCCGGATTCGAGCCGCTCTGGAGGGCCGCATGGCAGAGCTATCTCGCAGGCGACTACGCGGCTGCGGGTAGCCGCTTGGAGCTGCTGCTTTCCCTTTCTCCCGGCATCGCCGCGCGGCGCAGGCTCACCTATTGGCGTGCTCGATGTCTGGAGAGGATGGAACGGAATCCCGAAGCGACGGTTCTGCTGCGCTCGCTCGCCGAAGCCGATCCGGCAGACATCTACGCGCTGTTTGCGCGTCGCCGCGTCGGCGACGTGCCCAAGATCAAACCCGCATCTGTCGCCGACCCGGCGACCGCCACCGCCGCGTTCCGCCGCGCGGACGAGCTCTTGCGCGTCCACGCCTTTCGCGATTCGGCTGCGGAGGCGCGAGCGCTCCCGCCGTCGCGCGGAAGGGACTTGCGTCTGGCCCAGGCCGATTTCGCGGTCGGACACTTCGCAACGGCTGTCGTCCACGCCAAGAGGGCCTTCCCCGAAATGGGAACCGCGGAGGAGGGCGGCGTTCCGGAGAGCTGGCGGCGGCTCTATTACCCGATCGAAGAGGGTGGCTACATCAAGGAACGAGCCGAGGAATTCCATCTCGATCCCGCGATGCTTCGGGCGCTCATCCGGCAGGAGAGCGTGTTCGAAGCCGGGGCAAAGTCGCGGGCCGGCGCGCTGGGCCTGATGCAGCTGATGCCCGCCACCGCCCGAGGGCTCAGCCGATCGGTGCTGCGACAGCGCTACCGCAAGGCGTTTCTCTACGATCCGGGAATCAATACCCGTCTCGGCGCCGCCTATCTGAAGGATCTACTCGACCACTTCCAGGGCCGCGCGCTCTTTGCCCTCGCCGCATACAACGGCGGCCCGAACCGGATGGATCGCGTCATCAGAGAAAACCCGGGCCGTCCCGAAGACGAGCTCTTCGAATCGCACCCGTTCGCGGAGACGCGCGACTACGTGCGTCGAGTCCTTCTCTACGCCGAGTCCTACCGGGAGCTCTACTCCTAGCGGGGAGTGCGGAGTACGAAGTTCGAAGTTCTCAGTTTGGAGCCGAGGAGACCGGCTAACTTTGAACATCGCTCTTAGAACGTTGCACTCCAAAGAGCTTTCCCACCGCTTTGCTCGCTGCGATACCGTTTCCGGCGCGCTCTCGATCACCAGGCTCCCTGCGGAACGACGAGAACGGTGGCGGGGGAGCGCTTGAGGATCTGCCGGGAAATGTGAGATCCGCCGCCTCCGAAGAACGATCGCGCGCGCCCGCCCGATCCGCCGATCACGACGAGATCGTGCTGTCCCTCGGTCACCTGCGCGAGGATCCCGTCGAGCGGGGCGTCGGCGGGCCGAACCTGGATCCGGCTTTCGACCTCGAGCGCGCGCAGCGTCGCGACGCCTCGTTCCAGATGCGACCGGGCCCAGCTCGGCGCCTCCTCCGTGCCGACAGTCACATGCAGAAGGGTGACGGGAATGCCGAGCCTCCGCGCGATCCAGCCTCCCACGCGAATGTCCGCCTGGCTCTGCTCGCCGGCGGCGGTACAGATCAGGATGTTCGAAAAGGGGGCGGGCCCCTTGACGACGAAGAACGGAGTGACTGCGCGCTCGAGGAGAACCTCGGGGGTCGAGCGCAGACGGCGAGACCGAAGCCATCGCCGCTGCTCGCCCAGGAGCGCGAAGTCGTAGCGGAGATCCACTTCTTCCAGGACGATCTGTTCCTTGGGATCGCCCTCGCGCACCTGCACCTCCGCGGAAAGTCCGTGATCGGCGCGGCGCTGCTCGAGCGACTCCCGGAGTTTCTGCGCGGTCTTGCGCTTTCCGGTCACCCCAAGGATGGTGATCGTGGCGTTGAAAGCCTCGGCGAGCGGCCCGGCCGCGGCCATCGCGAGGCCTTTTCCATGGCCGCGATCGCACACGAGAAGACGGGGAGTCGGTTGCGCGAGCACGTGCCAGCCGCGCAGCGTGACCCACGGCTTCTGGGGCGGCGGCGGATCTTCCGCCGGCACGGCGGCTTCGACCAGGATCGCATCCTCGCCGTAAGGCTGCGACGGGGCAGCCTGCCGCGTGTGCGGCAGCGGCGGCAGACGCACGCGAACCCGCCGGAGCGGACCGGCGAAGCTCTGCTCCACGATGTCGCCCTGACCGAGCGAGATGGCTTGCGGGGACTCCTTGTCGGCAAGCGCGATTTGCTCTGGGCGAAGCAGGACGCGGACGCGGTCGCCTTCCTCATGGGCCACCTCTGGCGGAATCGTGAGGCTCACGGGCCCGAGCTGCGCCCTTCCGCTCCGGCATCGGCCGACGAGCACGCTTCCGGATCCGAGAAACGTGGCGACCTGCACCGTCCGGGGCCGCGCGTAGAGATCCTCGGGGGCGCCGACTTCGAGAAGCCGGCCCCGGTCGATGACGCCGATCCGCTGCCCGAGCTCGAACGCCTCTTCCTGGTCATGAGTCACCAGGATCGTCGTGACCGAGAGCGCGCGCTGGATCTCGCGAAGGCTTCGCCGCAATTGCGTCCGGATCTTGACGTCGAGAGCGCCGAACGGCTCGTCGAGAAGTAGGACGCTGGGCTCGTAGGCGAGTGCGCGGGCCAGGGCGACTCGCTGCCGCTGGCCGCCGGAAAGCTCGCTCTCGTAGCGCTGGCCGAGTCCGACGAGTCCAACCAGATCGAGCAGCTCGTCGCGGCGCGCATGCCGGACCGATTTGGGCACACGGCGGATTTTCAGACCGAACTCGATGTTTTCTCCGACCGTCATGTGCCGGAAGATCGAGTAGTTCTGAAAAACGAACCCCACGCCCCGTTCCTGAGGAGAGAGCATCGTGACGTCCCGGCCGTGGAGGCGGACGGCGCCGCTGTCTGGCCTCGCGAGCCCGGCGATCAGGCGCAGGACCGTGCTCTTGCCGCTCCCCGACGCGCCGAGGAGAACGAAGAACTCTCCCTCCGCGACCGAGAGCGTAAGGTCCTCAACGATCGCCTGGCCGGTGTAGTGCTTGCTCAACCGATCGAGGATGATGGACATGATGCCTTCGCTCTACCTCGACCGGCGGGCGGAGCCCGTGTATCGGAGGAGCAGAAAGAAAATCAGGAACGACAGGGCCGCTAGAACCGCCGCGACCGCGTTCGCCTGCGTGATGTTGCCTGCCTCGAACTGGGCAAAGATGTAGAGAGGCGCGGTCTGCGTGCGGAGTCTCAGGTTCCCCGAAACCAGAACGGTCGCGCCGAACTCTCCCAGCGAGTGCGCGAACGTCAGCAGCGCCCCGGAAAAGAGGCCGCCCTTGAGCGCGGGCAGCAACACCAGTCGAAAGGTCTGCCAGGCCGACGCGCCGATCGTGTGGGCGGCCTCCTCGTAGGTTGTCTCGATCTCGTCGAGGACCGGCTTGACGGCGCCGACCATGTAGGGAAACGTGACGAAAAGGTGCGCGAGCAGAACTCCGGCCGGTGCGAACATCGGCTGGATCCCGTACGGATCGAGCCATCGGCCGAGGAGTCCGATCGGTCCCCAGAGCAGGAGAAGGGAAGTCCCGACGACGACGGTGGGAATGGCGACGGGAAGGTTGACGACGATCGAAAGGGCGCGTTGTCCCGGGAACCGGTAGCGAGAGAGAACGTAAGCCGCGAAGGTGCCGAGCAGTGCGTTGGTCAGTGCCGTCGCGAACGCGATCAGGAGGCTGAAGCGAAGGGCGAACTGGGCCTCTTCGGCCTTCAGCGCGTCGAGAAAGGATTGAGGCCCGCCGCGAAACGCGAACAGGAAGACGGCGGCGAGCGGAAGA
This sequence comes from Thermoanaerobaculia bacterium, assembly GCA_036518075.1. Classification (GTDB taxonomy): domain Bacteria; phylum Acidobacteriota; class Thermoanaerobaculia; order UBA5066; family Gp7-AA6; genus DATDNV01. The sequence goes on along the minus strand of DATDNV010000555.1, from coordinate 2,871 downwards.
AGGATCAGCGGCAGCAGGAGCATCAGCAGGACGCCCACGGGTAGCCGCGCTCGAGGCCCGCGCGCGCGGGCGGCAGGCTCGGAGGGCATCGCGGATGCACGTTCGGCATGACTCGCTGCTTCCAGACGCCATCCACGATTTCTCGACGCGCCCGCTTCCATCCGCCGAAGTCGGAGATTCGAAAAGGATCCGCGATCTTGCCGAATGCGGTGTTGGCGGCATTGAGCTCGTCCCGAACCGAACGGAATCCGTAGGCAACGAAGATCTTCTGGGCCTCGTCACTCCAGAGAAATTCGGTGAAGCGCTTCACGGCGGCGCGCTCGGAGCGATGGATGTGCTTGTCGATGACGACCAACGTGTGCTCGGAAAGAATCGTCCTCCTGGGATAAACGATTTCACCATGAAACTTTCCGCGAGTCCGGTCCCAAAGCGGTTCCTGTTCATAGGTGATGAGCGCGTCTCCGAACCCCTGGTCGAACTGCACGCGGGCGGCGCGCGCCGACGCGGCCTGGGCGACGACGTTCTTCCAGACTCCCATGAGGAGCTTCTCGCCGGCCTCCGCGTTTCCTCCGGCTTCCCGAACGCCCGCTCCGTATTCCGCGAGGATCGACCAGTTGGCGCCGCCGGACGTCGCCGGGTCCGGATGGACGACGCCGACGCCCGAACGGGCGAGGTCTGCGAAATCCTCGATGCGCTGAGGATTGCCCGGCCGCACCGCGATGATGAACGGGGTGAGATTGACGACGCCTCCGTAAGGGAGCTTGCGCCAGCTTCCCGGCTTGACGACCCCCGCGTCGGCCAGCCGGTCCGCATCCGACTCCAGCGAGAGCAGCGCCAGTTGCGCCGGCACGCCGAGGAGGATCTGGTTGGTGATCGTGCCCGATCCGGCAAAGGAGGTCGCGAACTCGATCGGCTCGCCGCCCTCCGCCGTCCAGGCTTTCTCGAAGGCGGGGAAGATCCCCTTGTTCATCACGTCGCCGAGGATGCTGAATCCGTAAAAGACGAGCGTCCGATGCGGCCGACGCGCGCGCGCGAAGGGGAGCCACGGCCACACGGCATACGCGAGCAAGGCTCCGCAGAACACGATCGGCAGAAGCAAGCCAGCCGGAGAGCTCCGGCGTGTACTTGAAGACGCCATCAGGGGCGGAAAGGATATCCGCTTTGCCGACACTTCTTCCGAGCGGCGCCCGCGGAAGGCGTGAGATTCTTTCGCGGGGGCCGTCCGAATGGGAATATCGGTTGAGCTGCGGATTCGCACGACGCGGAAAATCGAGCGGCGCGACATCACCGAGGAGGTGACCCGCGCCGCGGAGTCGCTGGGGGCGCAGTCCGGCGCACTCCTGATCTCGGTTCCTCACACGACGGCGGCGGTCACGGTCGGTGAGAACTGGGACGCGGACGTGACGGCCGACATGGAGCGGGCGCTCGCGGCCTGGGTGCCCGAGGTTCGCTTCGATCATTCCGAGGGGAATTCGCCGGCCCATTTCCTCTCCGAGGCGATCGGAGTCTCGTGTCTCGTGCCGCTCGAGAAGGGGAAGCCCGTTCTGGGCCGCTGGCAGGGTGTTTTCTTGATCGAGCTCGACGGGCCTCGCGAGCGCACCGTGCGTGTCGCCGTTCTGGCGGGATAATTTGGATCGGCTCGCGCGATTATATCAGATCTGATATACGGCGGAACGGCGAGCGTCCTTCACGTCCCGGACCGCTGCGAAAAGCCTTCCTTCTCCTCGCGAGTCGTGTGCGCATCCCAGCGGCGGGCCAGGTTGGCGGCGAGGCCGGGAATCTCGTCGAGCCGGACCCCTTCGGAGAGAAGACGGCGGATCATTCCTGAGAGCTCGCGGATCTGGACGTGCTCGAGGCGAAGCTGGCGATAGAGTCGGTGCGAGGGACTCTCCTCCGACGAAGGGACGAGCCCTTCGCCGGAAACCGCCGGAAAAACCTCTTCTTCTTCCTCGCGGGTATGGCTGCGGAGCGCATCGTCGAACGCTTCGCTTGAGCCGCGGGCTCCTACGGCATCACCCGCGCTCATCGCCGCCAGGAGCTGCCCGAAGAGATCATCCAGGCGGCGGTGCTCCGCCGTCAGTCGCTCGAGCAGAACAGCGGAGCTCATCCACGCTCCCGGCTCATGCCGGGATCTTTTCATGAGAGCCCTCCCCGCAGGAGAATGCCTCTGTGAAGACAGCGTATAGAGGAGTGGTGCCGATTCTCGTGTGCGTGTTCTTCGCGGCCTGCGCCAAGAGCGGTGATCCCGCGCGGGAGTGTCTGGACGCGCTCGTGAAGGCGGCACACGACAGGGATGCGTCCGCCTTTTTCAACCGAGTGGCTGCCGATTTCCAGGCGGCCGACGGATCGTCGCGCGCCGACGCGGAGGGACTCGTGCGCCAGTACTTTGCCGGCTACGAGATCCTGGACGTCACCGTCAGCGACGTGACGATCGAAAAGGCAGAAAACGCGGCTCGAGTGCGCTTCCGCGCGGACCTTTCCGGACAGCCGCGGAAGATCGGCGGTCTCGACGGTCTCTTGCCGCGAACCTCGTCGTACGACTTCGACATGCGGCTCGTGCCGGAAGCGGGGAAGTGGAAAGTCGCGTGGGCGTCGTGGCAGCCGAGGAGTTAGGTACCAAAGTCCAAAGTTTTCCCGCCTTGTCATCCCGAGCGCAGCGAGGGATCTGCCCTCGTATGCCTAAGCGAGAGCAGATTCCTCGTCGCTGAGCTCCTCGGAATGACAGGGGAGGGTCCTGGCTCCTGCGAAAGTTGACACCCCAACCAGCGTCCGCTATCGTGCTTGGTCCGCTCTGTTCCTCAGTAGCTCAATGGCAGAGCATCCGGCTGTTAACCGGAGGGTTGTAGGTTCAAATCCTACCTGAGGAGCCAT
>DATDNV010000554.1:0-2242 GCA_036518075.1 Thermoanaerobaculia bacterium | reverse complement strand
CTCATGACGACTCCTTGCTTGGAAATCACGTTGTCTTTGCGATTCCCGAGCTTACGCAGCAATTTACGCGCCACCCACGCGGAGCGATCTCGAGCCTCGCTAAGAAACCCCCACCTGCTTCCAGGCGTTGCTGACCGCTCGGGCTTCCGGACCGGATGAACCGTAACGCTCGGCAGCGGCCGCGAGCGTCTCCTTCGCGGCGGCGGAGAAATCGGAGTCGTGGCGCAGCCGCTTCGTCAAGGCGTCGTACCAGATCTGTCCAGCCTTATCCCAGGCGTTTCCGCCGATCGAGACGGCGGCAAGGTAGAAGGCGCGATTGGGAATTCCGGAATTGATGTGAACGCCGCCGTCGTCGTCGGTCGTCTGGACGTAATCCTTCATCGTCGCCGGCTGCGGGTCCTTTCCCAGGACCGGATCGTCGTACGCGGTGCCGGGCGCCTTCATCGAGCGCAACGCAACGCCCTGGACCTCTGCCGTAAAGAGACCTTCTCCGATCAGCCAGTCCGCTGCCTCGGCCGTCTGGCCTCCCAGACGCTGTTTGACGAGCGAGCCGAAGACGTCGGAGAACGACTCGTTCAAGGCTCCCGGTTGGTCCGAGTAGTCGAGGTTCGCCTCGTGCGCGGTCACGCCGTGTGTGAGCTCGTGGCCGATCACGTCGACCGAGCGTGTGAATCGTTGAAAGAGCTTCCCGTCACCGTCGCCGTAGACCATCTGCGTTCCATTCCAGAACGCGTTGTCGTACGAGCGGCCGTAGTGAACGGAGGAGTCGAGCCGCATGCCGCGGTCGTCGATCGAGTTGCGCCCGTAGACCTCGAAGTAGAGGTCAAAGGTGGCTCCCGCCCCGTCGTACGCTTCGTCGACCTCTTCGTCGGCCGTGGGCGGCTCGCCCTCGGTTCGCACCGGAGCTCCGGGAAGCTTCGTCGTGTGATGCGCGTCGAAGACGCTTCTCCGCTTCTCGCCGGCGGGCGTCGCGACGGCGAGCGCGCCGAGCATCCGCCGCCGCCCGCGGAAGCGCTCGGAGAGGGCGAGCGTGGCAAGCGCGTCCCGCCGCTCGTCCTCCGTTCCGCGGGCGACGATCGAAATCAGGATGTGCGGCGGCAGAATCCCGCAGAACGGAATCGCGAAGCGGCTATGGGATCTGGAACTCCGCGACTCCGAACTGCCAGAGCAGGAACGCCTCCTCATCGGCCAGCTCCTCATCTCTCTGCGACTTGGTCGACCCCAACCCATGTCCGGCATCGTAATCGACCCGCAGGAGAATCGGTTTTCCGCTCGACGTGGCCGCCTGCAGTCTCGCGGTCATCTTGGCCGCTTGCCAGGGGGCGACGCGCGGATCGTTAGCGCCCGTCGTGAGAAGCACCGCCGGGAAAGACGTGCCGGGCTTGACGTGCTGGTAAGCGTCCATGGCGAAGAGGGCTTTGAATCCCCCCTCCGTCTTCACCGTGCCGAACTCCGGAATGTTTGCCGGACCGGATTCCATCGTCTCGGACCGCAGCGCGTCCGAATCTCCGACTCGGATCAGCGCAGCGCTGAAGAGCTCCGGCCGCTGGGTGATCGCGCCGCCGATGGTAATGCCACCCGCGCTCGTACCTTCGCCCGACATGTTCTTCTGCGACGCGTACTTCTTATCGATCAGATACTCGGCGCAGGCGATGAAGTCGTCGATCGTGTGCTGCTTGGTCGCCAGTTTGCCCCCGAGGTGCCAGTCCTCACCGTACTCGCCTCCGCCACGGATGTGGGCGACGGCGAGAACGCCGCCGCGCTCGAGCCAGGCGAGCCGTGTCGGCGAGAAACCCGGGTCGATCGTGATCCCGTAGGCGCCGTACCCATCGAGCAGCGTCGGGTGCGAGCCGTCCAGCACGATCCCTTTCTTGAAGATGATGGAGAGCGGCACCATCGTGCCGTCCGCGCTCTTCGCCTTGACCTCGGCCGAATCAATGCCCGAAAAGTCGACCGGAGAGGGAGGCGCGAGCTTCGTGTCGGTCGCCTGATGGGTCTTGGGGTCCCAGGCGTACCAGAGCGGGCTCTTCGTCCAGGAGGTCATCTGCAGGAGCACACCGTCCAGCCTCGGGTCGGTGACCAGCGATGAAATCGCGCCCTCGAACGGCAGCGCCACGCTCTCGAGCTTGCCGCCGTCGAAGGGAACGCGGCGCAGCCGCCCGAGACCGCCGTCGAGATCCTGGATGTAGAGCGCGTCCTTGCCGACGCCGAGCCCGGTGATGACGACATCCGACGGCGGCAC
>DATDNV010000553.1:0-3604 GCA_036518075.1 Thermoanaerobaculia bacterium | reverse complement strand
AGATTCCTCGTCGCTTCGCTCCTCGGAATGACAGTAGGGCTTCGCTCCTCGGAATGACAGTAGGGCTTCGCTCCTCGGAATGACAGTGGGGCTACGCTCCTCGGAGTGACAGTAGGGCTTCGCTCCTCGGAATGACAGCAGGGCTCCGCTCCTCGCAGTGACATTGAAAGTGGTCCTAACCCGCTGCTTCGCCCGCGTCGGCCGAACGCGCTCCGTCGATCACGCCGCCGTATCGGCGTTCCCGTTTCTGAAAATCGAGGATCGCTTCGAAGAGATGCCGCTTGCGGAAGTCGGGCCAGAGCGTCGGCGTCACCCAGATCTCGGCGTAGGCGATCTGCCAGAGCAAGAAGTTGGAGACGCGCATTTCGCCGCTCGTGCGGATGAGAAGGTCCGGGTCCGGCAAACCAGCGGTACCCAGCCGGGAGCCCAACGTCTCCTCGTCGATCTGCTCGGGCGTCAGGCGGCCCGACGCCACGTCGTTGGCGAGCGAGCGGCAGGCGTCGACGATCTCGGTCCGCCCGCCGTAGTTCAGAGCGATGTTGAACGTCATTCCCCGGCACGAGGAGGTCGCGGCGAGCCCCTTGGCCAGCTCCTTCTGCACGGAGCCGTCGAGCTCGTTCATGCGCCCGACGACTCGGAACCGAATGTCGTTCTTCAGGAGATTGCCGAGCTCCTTGTTCAGGTATTCCTTGAGAAGCGACATGAGAGTGACGATCTCGAAACGCGGACGCTTCCAGTTCTCGACCGAGAACGCGTAGAGCGTCAAGGCGTCGAGTTCGAGCCGCGCGCAGGTTTCGACCGCCTCCCGCACCGACTCGATCCCCGATCGATGCCCGGCCACGCGAGGAAGCCCTCGCTGCTTGGCCCACCGGCCATTGCCATCCATGATGATCGCGACGTGCCGCGGCAGGCGAGACAGGTCGATCGAGTCCAGGAACTCCCTCTCGGTCGTGCCGCCCGAGGCCAGCTTGTCCTTTTCGATCACGGGAACAGTTTAACCGCCTAGCTGTCCGCTTTCAGCTATCTGCTGATCTGGTTCGAGAGTGCTGAGTGCAAAGTTCTAGAGTTCTAAGTTGAATCAGCTCAAACTTCGAAATTCGCACTGATCCACAGGAAAGATATTTTCGTAGTTCACTCGTACCAGAGTGAGCCCTTTCGCCGGCGCCTTGGGCGCGAGGAGGCGCCGGTCGCCGCTGGCCAGAAGCTCATCCACCCTCTCGATGGGCGCCTTTCCCCGCGCCACGTCCGCCAGCACGCCACAAATCGATCGCACCATCCCGCGCAGGAAGGCATCGCCGCGAAAGCGAGCCCGGACCTCCGCGTCCTCCTCTTCGATCTCGACGCTCAGGATCTTCCGGACCGAGGATTCGCCCGCGGGATGCCGCACCGAGAAGATCCGGAAGTCCCGCTCGCCGATCAGGCCCGCGGCCGCTTCGCGCATGCGCCCGGCGTCCGCGCGGATCGATGCCGGGGCCACGAACGGCGCGATCCGCGGCGCGATGACCGGGGCTCGCGACCAGCGATAGAGGTACTCCTTCCAGATCGCGTCGCGACGCGCGTGAAATCCGGGCGCCACGGGATCCACGGTCAGCAGCCTCACATCCTCGGGCAGATGGGCGTTGACGGCATCCCGGATTCGACCTGGATCCGCCGAGTGCGGCAGATCGAAATGCACGACCTGTCCGTCGGCATGAACCCCTGCGTCGGTGCGCCCCGCGGCGACTGGACGAGACGATCCCGCGATGAAACGCCGAAGCCCCCTCTCCAGAACGGCCTGCACCGTGCGCGACGCGTTTGCCTGAACCTGCCATCCATGAAACTTCGTCCCGACATAAGCCACGACCGCGCGATAACGCACCGCTTCGCTCACGACGCGGTGGCCTCGGCCGGCCGCTCCGATCGGAGAAGACCCAGCGATCGGGAAAGGAGGATCGCAAACGGTGCGTACTCGAGGGCGAGCACGAGAGGGGCCGGCACTCCGGGAAGAGGAAAGGCGAGCGCATAGGAGATCGGGATCACAAACGAGAGATAGAGGAAGGCCGGGTCCTGCCGGCGGGCTGCCAGCGGCAGGATCCACACGAGATACCAGGGATGGAGGGTCGGAGAGAAGAGAAGCAGCGTCCCGAGGGATGAAAAGACGGCGGTCTCCGGATCGCGCACGCGAATGGCTACGCCGCCGAGCACCGCGGCAAGGATGCCGGCGAGAAGAACGCGAGCGAAAAACTCCGGGTAGAAGTAAGGGAAGACCTGCTGGGCCCACGCCGGATTTCGACGATCCTTCCACTCGATGAAGAGATCCTTGGCCGTTTCCGGCAGCCGGGACGCCTCCATCACGCGCACCGCGGCGGGGTACAGCACCGAGTTGAAGTCCCAACGCGTCGCGAACTGGCCCAGACCGCCGAGCGGAGTCCCGCCGCGCGCCGCCCCGAGCCAGAGAACCGACGAGAGAGCCAAGGCGGAAAGAATGCAGGCCGCTCTTCCTCGCCGAAAAATCGGCAGTGCAGCGGCGATCGCAACGTATTTCGTCATGATCGAAAGAGCCAGCGCGAACCCCGAGGCGACGCTTCGGCGAGAGGCCGCGAACAGAAGGCTCGCGAGCAAGAGAGCGGCGCCGAGCGAGTCGACGTGGCCTTCTCCCGCAATCTCGGTGATCGGAAGGGGGTGAAACGCGTAGAGAGCCGCGGCGAACGCATTTCCCCTGCCACCCGATGACCACAGCAGCGCGACGATCGCCAGATCGGCCGCCGCGAGAAAGCTCTTGAGAAGAAAAAGGTTCCCGCCTCCGCCGAACAAGCGAAACACCGCCTGCGCCGCCGGCGGGTAGACGGTCCGAATGTCTCGATGCGCGACGCGGGATCGGAGCGCCGGATCGATGCGCGAGAGGGCAGGATCGTCCGGGGCATATGCGTACGGAGAGATGCCCGCGCGGGCAACTCGTCCATCCCAGAGGTAACGGTGCACGTCGTCGGAGAGGTCCGGCTGGCGCCACACCAGCGTTGCGCGCAACAGTGCTCCGCTGAGAAGCAGGAAGCCGCGTCCGGATGCGGATAGACTTCGGGCTGCCCCGATCGCTACGAGCGATCCGGCGAGAAAAAGGAGCAGGTAGGGCACGAGCGAGTCGCGGGCGTTCGGCCTCAGCAGAAGCCCGACGGCAACGGCCTGGCCCGCCGCGAGGAGGAGCCATCGATTTGAGGTCCCATGGCGAGTGAAGCCGCGCAGATCGCGACGCTGATCGTCTACTACGCGGTGCTGACGCTGCTCGCGATCTATGGCGCGCACCGAATTCTGATGGTCGTCCTCTATTACCGGCATCGCGGCAACGAGCCACGCCCGGCAGGAGACCTGTCGTCCCTTCCGCGCGTCACCGTTCAACTCCCCCTGTATAACGAAGTCTATGTCGTCGAACGGCTGATCGACGCGGTCGCGGCGCTCGACTACCCGCGAGAACTTCTCGAGATCCAGGTGCTCGACGACTCCACCGACGAAACGAGTCGGGTGGCTCTCGACGCGATCGCTCGCCATCGCGCGAGGGGCTACGACATCGTCCACATGCACCGCGAATCGCGGGAGGGGTTCAAGGCCGGCGCGCTTCAGCGGGGCCTCT
>DATDNV010000552.1:0-2357 GCA_036518075.1 Thermoanaerobaculia bacterium | reverse complement strand
GGAAGCCGAGCGCCGGTGGCAATCGGAAGGACGTCACCGGGCGCTCGCCGCGATCCTCGGGGCGAGCGTCGTGCTCGCGCTCCTCTATCCAACCGCCGCCTCGATTCAGCGACTCAAGATGCACGAGGGACCGGTGACGCTCAACGCGCGCGTCGCTCTCGAGCGCCGCAACCCGGCGGACGCGGCGGCGATCTCGTATCTGGAGAAGAACCGGCGGCCGGGAATGGTGATCGTCGAGGCGACGGGAGACCCTTACAGCGAATACGCACGGATCTCCACGCACACGGGAATTCCGACGGTGATGGGCTGGGCAAACCATGAGGGACTCTGGAGAGAGAACGATCCGGAGGTCAACGAGCGAGCGGCGCTCGTCCGCGCGTTCTACGGCGAGACCAACGTGCAGAACGCGTACGCGATCCTTCAGAAGTACCAGGTCACGCACGTGATCCTTGGAGACCTCGAAAACCGCAGCTACCGGGCCGCGGGCACGGTCGCGAGCTATCCGTTCCTCGCGCCCCTGTACTCGAGCGGCACGACCGTGTATCAGGTCCTCGCCCCTAGATGAGGATCCTCATGGTCCTCGATTTTTACCGGCCGTACGTGTCGGGGTTGTCGGTCACCGTCGAGAGGCTGGCCGCGGGTCTCTCCGACCGCGGCCATGCGGTCGCGGTTCTCGCTCATCAGCACGACCCGAAGCTACCCCGCGAGGAGCAGGTGGGCGCCGTCCGGGTTCTGCGGGCTCCCGTGCTCGCGCGCATCGGTAAAGCCCAGATCTCACCTTCGCTCCTGACGCTCGCGGCCCGCGAGCTCGGCCGGACCGATGTCCTGCATCTGCATGCGCCCCTCGTTCCGGCGGTGCCGCTCGCGTCGATCGCCGCCGCCCGCGGCGTTCCGCTCGTGGCCAACTATCACTGCGATCTGCGTCTTCCTCGGGGCGCGGTCAATCGCGTCCTCGAAACGATCGCCCGCGCGTCGCAGAATTTCGCGCTCGACAGGGCATCGGTCATCATCAACTCGACCGAGGACTACGCGCGCGCGACCCCGGCCCTGGCGACGAGACTCTCGAAATTCGTCGGGATCGTTCCTCCGGTCCCGGATCTTCCCGCCGGCGCGGTGAGCGCTGAGCAGCTGGCGTCGCGATGGAAGATCTCGGGCCGGCCGATCGTCCTCTTCGTCGGCCGATTCGCGGAAGAGAAGGGGCTGCCGCATCTGATCGCGGCTCTCCCGGCGATTCGAAGCCGATTCCCCGAGGCCGTTCTCTTGCTTGCGGGCGAGAGTGAAGCGATTCCGGGCGAGACCGTCGGACAGAGACTCGCGCCCTTGCTCGCCGACCGGAAATCCGGAGTCATCGCGACGGGATTCGTGGCCGACGAGGAGATGGCTTCGCTGTTTCGCCTCGCGGACGTCCTGGCGCTTCCATCGACGAACTCGACCGAGTCGTTCGGGATGATCCAGGTCGAAGCGATGCTCTGCGGCTTGCCGGTCGTCGCATCGGACCTCCCGGGCGTTCGAGAGCCGGTGCGGCGAAGTGGAATGGGCGAAATCGCGCGCGCCGGCAGCCCCGAGGACCTGGCTCGCCAGATCATCCGGGTCCTCGAGGCGCCGCAGCGATACCGAAAGCCTCACGAGACGGTTCGCGAGATCTTCTCGGTCGAGTCGACGTTTTCCGCTTACGAGTCCGCCTACCGGAGGGCGCTCGAGGCTCGCCAGTGAAACCCCAGCTCTCTTCCGACGAGATCCTGCGCCGGCACCTGGCCGAGCTGCCCTGGCATCGCGTCATCACGCGATCGATCGAGGCACGCATCCTCGCCGACGTTCCCTTTCCTCGACCCATGCTGGACGTGGGAATCGGGGACGGCCACTTCGCCTCGGTGCTCTTTCCGAATGGGGTCGACGCCGGCATCGATCCCGGCTACCCGGAAGCAGTCGAGGCCCAAGCGCGCGGCGTCTACCGGCTGGTCGTCAACGGATCCTCGCTCGCGATCCCGTTCGGGACCGGTTCGTTCGCTTCGGTCCTGTCCAACTGCGTGCTCGAGCACATCCCGGATCTCGAGACGACGCTGGCCGAAATCGCCCGGGTTCTGCGGCCGGGAGGTCTCTTCGTCTGCACGGTCATCTCGGACCGTTTCAGCGAGCTTTTCATTCCACGGCAGTCCTGGGAGCGCTGGGGACTCGGCCGACTGCGCGAGACCTACGTCGGCTGGTTCAATCGCAAGGCGCGCCACTTTCACTTCGAGTCTCCCGAAGAATGGCGCCGGCGCTTTGAGAGAGCGGGGCTCGAGGTCGAGCGTTGGCGCTACTACTCGTCGCTCGCGGCGAGCCGGGCCGCGCATCAGAGCCACTACTGGAGTCTGCCG
>DATDNV010000551.1:0-2903 GCA_036518075.1 Thermoanaerobaculia bacterium | reverse complement strand
GAAGGGCGGCAGGTTCACAGGACGCCGTACTCCACGCCGGCGGCGAAAACTCTTCCGTCGCGGACCTCGAGTTTCAAGCGCGGAAGAGGCCGTCGCGGGGGCCCCGACAACGGCTCCCCGGTGGCGAGATCGAACACGCCGTCGTGGCAGGGGCACTGGAGACAGTTCTTCTCCGGCTTTGGGATCACCGGGCAAGACAGGTGCGTGCACTTCTGGCCGTAAGCGACGAAGCGATCGGGACCGATGCGCGTCAGCACGCACGCGGCTCCCGGGCTCGGGTAATCGAATACCTTCGAGCCGCCGACCGGAAGCTCCTCCAAAGCCGCGACCTCCCTGACCGGAGCCGATCGCGTTCGCCGCCGAAGCGCGAGAAATGCGATCCAGATCTGTCCGACGACGAAAGCGAGGCTCGTCAACCCCAGAAGCTTCGTAAAGTCACGGCGGGAGCGAAAATCGTCCGTCGGCCAATCGATCGGGAACTGCTCGCGCCAGACCGGCTGTTCCGAGTCCGGTCTCCCGTCGGGACTCTTGGAAATGGAATCCGGATCTTCGATTCTCATGGGGTCACTCCGTCATCCATGGCAGCAAGGAGCCGATCTTCGACGCCCGAACCGCCGCCTGTTGGTGCGAAGCGCAAAGCGGCGCCGACATCGAGCGTTGTCAGCTTCGCTCCGCGAGGCACCATGAGATGCACCTTCGTCGTGATCTCCTGAAGGCCGAAACGGAAGGCCTGGATCGGTCGCGAATTCGGCCGCAACGCTTCGACCTGCTCGCGCGTGCCATAGAAGAGCGCCTGGCTCGGGCAGACCGAGGCGCACATCGGCTTCTTCCCGACCGAGGTGCGGTCGTAGCACATGTCGCACTTCATCATCAGGTTCATGCCCGTGTTCATCTTGGGTACGCCGAAGGGGCAGGCCAGCACACAGTTGTTGCAAGCGATGCAGCGAGGCTTGCGGGCGCTCTGCACGACGCCATCGGCCGTCCGCTTGATGGCGTCGGCGGGGCATACCTCGGCGCACGTGGGGGCGTCGCAGTGCATGCATACGACCGGAATCGTCTGCGGGGAGCTTTCCCGATCCAGGATGTCGAGCTGGATCATGGAGTATCCCTTGTGGGTGTCGCACTCGCTGCACGCCTGAACGCACGCGTTGCATCCGATGCACCGTGCGGGATCGACGAAGAATTCGAAGGACTCCGGGACTGCCATCGTCTAAGCGCCTTCCCCCGGCGCAGCCTTCCGCAGTCGGACGGCGCAGGCCTTGTACTCCGGGATCTTGGAGACCGGATCCTGCGCCGAGATCGTCAGCTGGTTGGCGCTCTGCCGTCCGGGCCAGTGGTATGGGATGAAGATCGTGTCGGGCCGGATGGTGCGGACAACCCGCACTCGCAGCGTGCAGGACCCTCGCCGCGATTCCGCTGTGGCTTCGTCGCCGTCGGCGAGGCCGAGCTCCGCGGCGGCCCGGGGATGGATCTCGATGTACGGCTCCGGGCACTGATCGACGAGAGGACCGATGCGCCGGGTCTGTTCGCCCGAAAGGAAATGGCTGACGACGCGGCCCGTCGTCAGGATGAGCGGATACTCCGCGTCCGGCACCTCGGTCGGCGGCGCGTACGGAGCCGGGACGAAGTGCGCCCGGCCGTCGGGAAAATAAAAGGAGCCTTTCCCTTTGGCGACCGGATTCCAGGAGCCGGGCTCGAAAAGCCGCGGCGTCCCCGGGTGATCCTCGGCAGGGCAAGGCCAGAAGACTCCGTGTTCGCGCTCGAGCCTCTCGTAAGTGATGCCGGCGTAGTCCGCGACTCCTCCCTTCGAGGCAACGCGCAGTTCCTCGAGGATCGCACGCGGCGAGTCAAACGTGAGCCCGCGAGGCCGGCCGAGGGCCTTCGCGATGTCCTGGATGATCCGCCAGTCCTCACGCGCCTGCCCGGGACACGCGATCGCCTTGTTGATCTTGATGACGCGTCCCTCCGCGGTCGTAACGATCCCTTCGTCCTCTTCGTGCAGGGAGCCCGGGAGAACGACGTCGGCGTAGCGGGCAGTCTCATTGAGGAAGAAATCGATCGCGACGTAGAAATCGAGCTTCTCGAGGGCTCGGCGAACGAATGCGTTGTCCGGCAGCGAGACCAGCGGGTTGAAGCAGATCGAGAGAAGCCCTCGGATCTCGCCGCGGTCGATCTTGCGAAAGATCTCGTACGCGTCGACGCCAGGCTGCGGAAGTTCCTCGGCCGAGACTCCCCAGACACCGGCGATATAGGCGCGGTGATCCGGGTTGCCCAGGTCGCGGCCGCCCGGAAGTTGATCGCACTTCTGCCCGTGCTCCCGGCCGCCCTGGCCGTTGCCCTGACCCGTGATCGTCGCGTAGCCGCAGCCCTTGCGGCCGATCCGGCCGGAGGCGAGGACGATGTGGATCGCGCCGAGACAGTTCGCGACACCGTGGCTCGAGTGCTCGATGCCTCGTGCGTGCATGAGGAAGCTCGACTTCGCCTTGCCCCACCATTCGGCCGCCTGGCGGATCGCTTTCTCCGCAATGCCGGTGACGTGAGCCGTGCGGTCCGGCGTCCACTCCGAAGCGTTCGCCGCCACCTCCTCGAAGCCCGTCGTGTGATCGCGAATGAAATCATGGTCGAGCCAGTCGTTCTCGATCATGAGATGGAGCACACCGGCAAAAAGCGCGACGTCCGTTCCCGGCCGGATGGGCAGGAAGAGGTCGCAGGTGCGAGCGATCGGCGTCAGCCTCGGGTCGACGACGATCACCTTCGCGCCACGTTCGCGGGCCTGCCAGATGTAGTCGGTCGTGATCGGGGCGCACTCGCCGACGTTGGCCCCAATGACGAACAAAACCTCAGCTTTTGGGATCTCGCTCCACGGGATTGTGCTGCGATCAATTCCGAAGGCCAGTTTGTAT
>DATDNV010000550.1:0-8462 GCA_036518075.1 Thermoanaerobaculia bacterium | reverse complement strand
CAGGCCGCGCGGGCCCGTTTCGAAAAGGCGGGCGTCGCCCCGATGCGGACACTCGCGGAGGTGCGCCTCGACTCCGGCGACGACCTGAAGCCGGGAGACAAAGTTCTCTGCGACGCGTTTCACGAGCAGGACCACGTCGATGTGATCGGCGTTTCCAAAGGAAAGGGTTTCGCCGGCGTGGTTCGGCGCCATCACTTCCGCGGCGGAGCCGCGACGCACGGATCGATGTTCCACCGGGCGCCGGGCTCGATCGGCCCCTCCGCCTTTCCGTCGCGGGTCTACCCCGGGACGCGCTCATCGGGACGCCTCGGTGGACGGCAGGCGACCGCGAAGAACCTGACGGTGGTTCGCGTGGACGCGGAGAAGAACCTCCTGTACCTCAAAGGCGCCGTTCCCGGAGCGCGCAACACGGTCGTGAAGATCGTGCGTTCCTCATTCGCGAAACCGGCCGGTAAGTAGGAGACGAGGAACGATGGCCACATTGCCTGTTCTGAACTGGAAGAAGGAGCGCGTCGGCGAGGTCCGCCTTCCGGAGGAGATCTTCGAGTACCCGTTCCGCCGCCACCTGGTCTGGGAAGTGGTCAAGGCGTATCTTGCCGGCCAGCGGCGCGGGACGCACAAGACGAAGACTCGCTCCGAGGTTTCCGGCTCCGGCAAGAAGCCGTTCAAGCAGAAGGGCACCGGCCGCGCGCGACAGGGCGGCGGACGCCCCCCGATCCACCGGCACGGGGGAACCGTTCACGGCCCTCAGCCGCGTTCCTACGCGCAGGGGCTCTCCGTCGGCCAGAAAAAGAACGCGCTCAAGGCGGCGCTCTCCCAGCGTCTGCGCGAAGAGCGGCTGATGGTCCTCGACAAGATGGAGCTCGACACGCACCGGACGAAGGATCTGAAGTCGGCCATCGGGAAGCTCGGGGTCGAAGGGCGCGCCCTCTTCGTCGATTCGCACGAGAACGAGAACTTCGCGCGGGCGTCCCGCAACGTCAAGGAGTGGAAACTGGTTGATCCGCTCGCGGTCAACGTCTACGACGTCATGAACCACGCAACGGTCGTCCTTTCGCGCGGCGCTTTCTCTCGCGTCGTCGAGAACCTGGGGAGCGAGTGATGGAACCGCAACACCTGATCCGGCGCCCGTTGATCACCGAGAAGGCGACACGCCTGAAAGAGGCCTCGAACACCATTTGCTTCGAGGTCGCGCCCGGCGCGAACAAGCTTCAGATCGCGCGCGCCGTGACGGCTCTCTTTGGCGTCAAGGTCGCCGAGGTGCGCGTGGCAAACCGACGCGGAAAGTGGAAACGGATGGGCCGCTACATCGGCCGCCGGAAAGATTGGAAGAAGGCCTACGTGAAGCTCGCCCCGGGAGAGAAGTCGATCGAATTCTTCGAGGGCGTGTAGGCAAAGGACAGAACAATGCCGGTCAAGAAATTCAAACCGACGTCGGCGGGTCGCCGCTTCCAGACGGTCCTCGAGTTCGAGGAGCTGTCCAGCGCCCGCCCCGAAAAAAGGCTGACGGTGGGATTGCGTTCGACGGGCGGGCGCAACAACCAGGGCCGCCAGACGAGCCGGTTCATGGGAGGCGGCCACAAGCGCCTCTTCCGCATCATCGACTTCCGGCGGGACAAGACGGGAATCCCCGCCACGGTCGCGTCGATCGAATATGACCCCAACCGGACGGCACGCATCGCGCTGCTCCACTACGCGGACGGCGAGAAGCGCTACATTCTCGCGCCCAACGGGCTGCGCGTCGGCGCCCACGTCCTCTCGGGACCCGCGGCCGACATCCTTCCCGGCAACGCCCTGCCGCTTCGCGGGATCCCTCTGGGGACGACGATCCACAACATCGAGTTGAAACGCGGCAACGGCGGCCAGCTCGTGCGCTCGGCCGGCGCCGCGGCGCAGCTGATGGCGAAGGAAGGCGAGTACGCTCAGGTGCGGCTGCCTTCGGGCGAAGTGCGCGAAGTCCACATCGAGTGCTACGCGACGATCGGCCAGGTCGGCAACCTCGAGCACGAGAACGTCTCGATCGGCAAGGCGGGCCGCAACCGCTGGCTCGGCTGGCGGCCCCACAACCGCGGCGTCTCCATGAACCCGGTCGACCACCCGATGGGCGGTGGCGAGGGCAAGACATCCGGCGGCCGCCATCCGACTTCCCCCTGGGGCTGGAAGACGAAGGGTGCTAAGACCCGCAACAACAAACGGACCGACGGCTTCATCATTCGCCGTCGCAAGTCGAAGGGATAAGGAACAGGACCGATGGCTCGTTCGATCAAGAAGGGTGCTTTCGTGGACGACCACCTCGTCAAGAAGGTGGCGGAGTTGAACGCGACGCGGGAAAAGAAGGTCGTCAAGACCTGGTCCCGCCGATCGACGGTGGTTCCGGACATGGTCGGCCACACGATCGCCGTCCACAACGGCCGCAAGTTCATTCCGGTCTATGTCGCGGAGAACATGGTCGGCCACAAGCTCGGCGAGTTCTCGCCGACTCGGATCTTCAAGGGACACAGCGGCAAGAAGGCGCTCGAGGCCGCCGCGGCGCTCACGGCGGGAGCCGCCGCCCCCGGAGCTCCGGGCGCGGGCCGGGCGCCGGGTGCGCCGGGCGCTCCAACTCCGGCGCCGGCAGCGCCGCCGAGCAAGGGATAGGGCGGAGACGAAGCGATGAAGGCGACAGCGACGCTCCGGTACATGAAAGGCTCGGCTCAGAAAGTCCGCCTGGTGGCGGATCTCGTGCGGGGCAAGTCGGTCAATGACGCCGTCGCGATTCTCCGACATACGCCGAAGGTCGCCGCGCGCGACATCCTGAAGACGCTGAAGTCTGCTGTCGCCAATGCCGAGCAGAAGCAGGCCCACCTGGACGTCGACGATCTCGTCATTCACCGGATCGTGGTCGACAAGGGCCCGCAGGAGAAGCGCGTGCGGCCCGCGCCGATGGGGCGCGCGTATCGCGTGCTGCATCGCAAGAGTCATCTGACGATCGAGCTGTCGGACGAAGCGAAGGGATAGGGAGCTATGGGGCAGAAGGTCCATCCGTACGGATTCCGGCTCGGGTTCAACCGCACCTGGCATTCGCGCTGGTTCGCCACGCGCGAATACCAGAACTACCTCCACGAAGACATCAAGCTTCGGCGCGAGCTCAAGCGTCGCCTCTCACACGCAGGCGTCTCCGAAGTCGATATCGAGCGGTTCGCGACCAAGTTGAAGGTCAACATCCAGACTTCGCGCCCGGGAATCATCATCGGCAAGCGCGGCGCGGAAGTGGACAAGCTCCGCGACGAGCTCCAGCGACGCACCAAGGCCGAGGTTCACATCAACATCATCGAGATTCAGCGGCCGGAGACCGACGCGCAGCTGGTCGCGGAGTCGATCGCGCTGCAGCTCGAACGCCGGGTGGCTTTTCGCCGCGCGATGAAGAAGGGGATCGAATCCGCGTTTCGATTCGGCGCGCAGGGAATCAAGATCCGCTGCGCCGGACGTTTGAATGGCGCGGAGATCGCGCGCGCGGAGTGGTATCAGGAGGGTCGCCTCCCGCTCCACACGCTCAAGGCGGACATCGATTATGGCTTCGCCGAGGCGAACACGACCTACGGAAAGATCGGCGTGAAGACCTGGATTTATCGGGGCGAGCAGCACAAGGCGAAGAACCGGAGGAAAACAGCGTGAGAAGCGATCAGCTGTCAGCTTTCAGCTGTCAGCCAGACAAAGAGACGGGGTCCGAAACTGTGAGCTGTGAGCTGAAAGCGAAGAGCTAACCAATGTTGATGCCGTCGAAAGTGAAGTACCGCAAGCAGCAGCGCGGGCGCATGCGAGGGAAAGCCACGCGCGGCGCGACCCTGGCCTTCGGCGACATGGGGCTCCAGATTCTCGAGCCGGGCTGGATCACCGCTCGGCAGATCGAGGCCGCCCGGATCGCGATGACCCGCGCCGTCAAGCGCGGCGGCAAGATCTGGATCCGCATCTTTCCGGACAAGCCGATCACCAAGAAGCCGGCGGAAACCCGAATGGGGAAGGGCAAGGGCGCTCCGGAGGGATGGGTCGCCGTCGTCAAACCGGGCCGCGTGCTCTACGAGATGGAGGGAGTCGATCTCGCCACGGCTCAGGAAGCCCTCGCGCTCGCAGCGGACAAGATCGGCCTGAGGACGCGGTTCATCACCCGAGAGTCGGAGATGGAGCTCTGATGAAGAAAAAGGAACTGCAGACGCTCTCGCAGCAGGGTGCGGCGGAGCTGGCGGAGAAGGCAAAACAACTGAAAGAGGCGGCGTGGAAGTTGCGCCTGCAGAAGGCGACCGGCCAGCTCGAAGATCCGAGCCGTCTGCGGGTGGTCCGGCGCGACATCGCCCGCGTCAAGACCTATCAGCGGGCTCTCGAGCTCGCGGAGAAGCGTTGATGGAACAGAAGGACGCAATCGGCCGGCAGACGAAGATCGGGCGAGTCGTCTCGACCAAGATGCAGAAGACGATCGTCGTCGAGGTCGAGCGGCGGGTCCAGGAGGCTCGTTACAAGCGAACCATCAGGAAAACGAGCCGCTTCATGGCGCATGACGAGGGAAACACGGCCAAGCTCGGCGACTCGGTACGCATCGAAGAGACGCGGCCGCTGTCGAAGCGGAAGCGCTGGCGGCTGCGGGAAGTCCTGGTTCGAGCGGAAGCATAGGGGCAGACGATGATCCAGATGGGGACGATCCTGGAAGTGGCGGACAACTCGGGGGCGAGGCGAATCGCGTGCATTCGCATGCGCGGCGGCGCCGCGGGCCGCTATGCCCACCTGGGGGACGTGATCACCGCCTCGGTCAAGGAAGCGGCGCCCGATTCGCCGTTCGTGGAAAAGCACGGGAAGCGGGTCGTGCGCGCCGTCATCGTGCGGACGCGCCGCAACCACCGCCGGCGGGACGGCTCCTACATCCGCTTCGACGACAACGCCGCGGTTCTGATCTCCAACGAGGGAGAGCCGGTGGGGACGCGCGTCTTCGGCCCGGTCGCGCGGGAGCTGCGAGAAAAGAAGTTCATGAAGATCATTTCTCTGGCGCCGGAAGTGCTGTGATGAAGAAGCCCAGACTCAAGAAGAACGACCTGGTCGTGGTCATCGCGGGAAAGGATCGGGGCCGGCAGGGGAAGGTCCTGAAGATCCTTCCGACCGAGAACCGCGCAATCGTCGAACGCGTCAACCTGATCAAGCGGCACACCCGGCCGAATCCCTCGAAGAACATCGCGGGGGGGATTTCGGAGAAGGAATCGCCGATCCATCTGTCCAACCTGATGCTGGTCGATCCGGACCGCAACTCGCGGACGCGCATCGGACGGAGGCGGGACAAGGACGGAGTGCCCGAACGGTTTGCGAAGAAGAGCGGAGCGGCGCTCGCCTGAGATCCACAATATAAATATTGTTGAGTCGACTATTAAAAGGGTTACCGTGACAACGAGACTGAAAGAGCAGTACACGAAAGAGATCGTGCCGGCGCTCCGCAAAGAGCTCGGCATCGACAACATCATGGCTGTGCCGCGCGTGGAGAAGGTCATCCTGAACATGGGTTTGGGCGAGGCGGTCGCCAACCCGAAGATCATCGAGGGCGCGGTCGACGAGCTGTCGGCGATCGCGGGCCAGCGAGCGGTCGTCACCAAGGCCAAGAAGGCGATCGCGACCTACAAGCTGCGGGCGGGCATGCCGATCGGAGCGCGGGTGACCCTGCGCGGCGAGCGGATGTACGAGTTTCTCGACCGCCTGATCAACATCGCGCTGCCGCGGGTGCGCGACTTTCGGGGGGTCTCGCCGAAGGCGTTCGACGGGCGCGGCAACTACACGCTCGGGATCCGAGATCACTTCATCTTTCCCGAGATCGATTACACGAAGACCGACAAATCGAAAGGCTTGAACGTGACCATCGTGACGACGGCAGGCCGAGACGACCGGGCGCGGTCGCTGCTCAAAGGTCTCGGTATCCCGTTCGGACGCTGAGGGGACCAAATCTATGGCCAGAAGGGCAATGATCATCAAGGCACAAAGGAAGCCGAAGTTCATGACGCGGAAGGTGCGGCGCTGCCGCATCTGCGGGCGCTCGCGGAGCGTTCTGCGGAAGTTCCAGCTGTGCCGCATCTGTTTTCGCCAAAACGCCAGCGCGGGATACCTGCCCGGCGTTTTAAAGGCGTCCTGGTAGGGAGGCGAGCGTGAAGGGAAGTGTCGTCACCGGCGATCCGATCACGGATCTCTTGAATCGCCTCCGCAACGGGATGCGGGCGGGCCACGAGCGCGTGGATGTCCCGGCCTCGCGTCTCAAGGAAGATCTCCTGAAGGTGCTTCTCGAGGAGGGTTATATCGGCGCCTATCGCCGCGTCGAAGAGACGGGGCGTCCGCTCCTGCGCGTCTCGCTCAAATACGACCACGAAGGAGAGCCGATCGTGAACGGTCTCGAGCGGGTCTCGCGCCCCGGACGCCGCGTGTACAAGACCGCGAAGGAGATTCCGGAGGTCCTGGGCGGATTGGGCGTTTCGATCGTTTCGACGTCGAAGGGGATCACCAGCGGCCGGAAGGCGCGCGAGGCGCGCCTGGGCGGCGAGATCCTCTGCCAGGTTTGGTAGGAGAGAGCCGTGTCACGGATAGGAAAGATGCCAGTCGCCATCCCCAAGGGGGTCGAAGTGAAAGCGGATCGGGAGCTCGTCCGGGTCAAAGGGCCCAAGGGCGAGCTGACCAACCGCATTCCCACGGGTCTCTCCGTGAGGGTCGAGGGCGGTCAGGTCCTCGTCGGACGCGCCAACGACGAAAAGGCGCAGCGCGCGCTCCACGGACTGCTTCGCAGCCTGGTCGCCAACTCGGTCGAGGGCGTGACCAAGGGATTCTCCCGGGATCTCGAGATCGTGGGCGTGGGATACAAAGCCGAGGTCAAGGGGAAGGCGGTCGTTTTCTCCCTCGGCTACTCCCATCCCGTGAATTTCCCGATTCCCGAGGGAATCAGCGTCGCGCTCGACGCCAAGGCGGGCAAGCTCACGGTCTCCGGCGCGGATCGCCAGAAGGTCGGCCAGACCGCCGCCGAAATCCGGAAGCTGCGCGTGCCCGATCCGTACAAGGCCAAGGGGATCAAGTACGCGAACGAAGTGATCCGGCGCAAAGTCGGGAAAGCCGGCGGGAAGTAAGCCATGAACCGATCCGAAGCGCGTACCCAGGCTCGCCGCAAGGTCCGAATCCGCATCCGGCAGAGGGTCCAGGGATCCTCGGCCCGGCCGCGGCTGTCGGTCTTCAAAAGCGGCAAACACATTTATGCACAGGTCATCGACGACCGCTCGGGGCGGACTCTCGCCCACGCGTCGTCGCTCGACGAAGGTCTGCGCAAGGAAGCGAAAGCAAAGTCCGACCGCGCGACGGCGATCCGGGTCGGCAAACTCGTCGCGGAGAGAGCAAAAGCGAAAGGGGTCGCCAAGGTGGTGTTCGACCGCGGCGGCTACATCTACCACGGCAAGGTGAAAGCGCTCGCCGATGCCGCTCGCGAGGGCGGACTGGAGTTCTGACGGACATGAGGATCACACGATGAGCAGCAATCGAGGCGGAGGGCCGCGGGCGCCGCGGGAGCGGGAGAAGGAGCGCGATGCACAGGGTCGCGAGCTGATCGACCGCGTCGTGCACATCAACCGCGTCACCAAGGTCGTCAAAGGCGGCAAGAACTTCTCGTTTTCCGCGCTGGTCGTCGTGGGCGACGGACAGGGCCGAGTCGGTTACGGCTCGGGGAAAGCCAAGGAAGTGCCGATGGCCATCAAGAAGGGAATCGAGATGGCCAAGAAGAACATGCGCGAGATCAGTTTGAAGGGAACCACCATTCCCCACGCCGTTCTGGGCCGGTATGGAGCGGGCCGCGTTCTTCTCAAGCCGGCGGCGGCCGGTACCGGCGTCATCGCGGGCGGGCCCGTGCGCGCGGTCCTGGAATCGGTCGGCGTGGCGGACATCCTGACCAAGTCGCTGCGGACGACGAACCCGCACAACGTGATCAAGGCGACCTTCGACGGCCTGACTCGGCTGCGCAACGCGGATCAGATGCGCAAGCGCCGCGGGGTAACCGAGGGTGCTGCAGCGGAGACCGAGTGATGGCGGAAAAGGCAACGGACAAGTCCCGATCGGGCGCGAAAGCCGCCGGAAAGATCCGGCTTCGCTGGAAGATGAGCGCGATCTGCGCTCCGAAAGACCAGAAGGCCACCATCCGCGGTCTGGGCTTTCGCCGCCTCGGAGAGACGATCGAGCGTGAAGACTCGCCGAGCATTCGAGGAATGTGGCGAAAGGTTCAGCACCTCGTGGAGATCGAAGGGTAACCATGGTCGAGAAGAAGAAGACGAAAGCGCCGAGCCGGAAGGCAACGCCGGCGAAAGCCAAGGCGAAACCGGCCGCTCGGCCTGCCAAGCCGGCACGCCCGGCCGCGGCCGCGCCGAAGAAGGCGGCGGCGGAAGCGACGAAAGCGGCGAAAGCGGCGAAAGTTCATGCCGAATCGAAGACCG
>DATDNV010000549.1:0-4659 GCA_036518075.1 Thermoanaerobaculia bacterium | reverse complement strand
AAGATCGTCGCGGGCGAGATTCCGTCGAAGAAGGTCTTCGAGAACGACCGCCTGCTGGCGTTCGAGGACATCAACCCCAAGGCGCCCACGCATGTCCTCTTGATCCCCAAGAAGCACTTCGAAAACCTCAACGACGCCTCGAGCGATCCCGCGCTGCTCGGAGAGATCGTGGCTCACTCGGCGACTGTCGCGAAGAAGCTCGGCATCGGCGACTTCCGCCTCGTAGCGAACACGGGAAAAGAGGCCGGGCAACTCGTCTACCACCTTCACTTTCACCTGCTGGGCGGTCGGCGGATGACGTGGCCGCCGGGATGACGAGTCCTAGTTCTTAGTCCCGGTTCTTCTCGAGTCTTCGATCTTCTTCAACTGAGGATGGAGTGCTAGGTACTGAGAGCTTTTGGCGGGTCTCGGCGCCGGCACCCTTCCGATGGGCACGGGCGTCCGCTCCGGCTGCTTTTGAGGGACCTTGTAAACGACCACGCGCGCCTTCTCGCGGAGCTCCTTCGACCATTTCTCGACTTCTTCGTCGAAGGCGCGCTGCTGCGACCGTTTCCGCATCTCCTCGACGACGTCATCGAAGGGGGGCACCGGCGCATTCCGCGCCCGCTGTTCGGGAACGTAATAGGTGTCGTACTCCTCCCGCGTCCGATCGTCGGCCGCCGCGATCGGACGGATGCGGTCGAGCAGGTAGCGCTGAATGATCAGTTGCCGCTCGACCGAAGCCCGAACCTCGTCGACGGTCATGCCGGCGGCGGCGAACTCCGCGTCCGGGTTCTTTCCTTCCGCGGACAGCCGAGCGCGGATCTTCCGCATCGCCTCCTCGACGTCCGCGGCGTCCGGAGGAGCCGTTCCGAACCGAACTGCATCCTCGTACTGCAGCCGCTCGTCGATCAGAGCATCGAGGATGCGTTTCCGATAAGCGTCCGGAACCTCGCCTGCCTCCGGACGAAGCGGCGACACCGCCATCGCCTTGCGAACCTCGCTCTCGGTGATGGCAATGTCGTTGACGCTCGCCGCGACGAAGTCGAGCACCGCGCCCTGCGGCGTCGCAGCGGTCATCACGAGGAGCGGCAGTAGCCAGGTCATGGTCCGATGATAACCAAGTGACGAGTGATGAGTGACTAGTGACAAGCAGACGGGCCCCACTCGTCACTTGTCACCTGAATCTCACGCGGCAGGCGCGTGCTATTTTGCTAAAAGATGGTCGACCCGCATCGCGGCAAACTCATCGTCGTCGGAACACCGATCGGAAACATGGAAGACCTGTCGCCGCGGGCGGCGAAGACCCTGGCGCAGGCCGACGCGATTTTTTGCGAAGACACCCGGATCACGGCGAAGCTTGCCCATCGATTCGGCTGGAAGGCGCCGCGGATCTCCTGTCCCGAGCCGAGGGAACGGTCTCGAGTACCGGAGCTTCTCGAGCGTCTCGAAGCCGGCCAGACCATCGCCCTCGTGTCCGACGCGGGAATGCCGCTGCTTTCCGACCCGGGCCGTGAGCTCGTTTCGTCGGCGGCGGCGGCCGGGTACCCCGTCCAGGTCGTCCCGGGCCCCTCCGCGATCTCCGCGGCGATCGCCCTGTCCGGTCTCCCGGCTGTGCCGCACTTCTTCGCCGGGTTCCTTCCCTCCCGAGCGGGCGAGCGCCGCCGATTTCTCAAGGATCTCGCCCGCCGCTCCGAGACTCTCGTCTGGTTCGAAGCGCCGCATCGGCTTCGCGACTCGCTCGAGGACGCCGCCTCGGCGCTCGGCCCGCGGCAGGCCTGCGTGGCGCGAGAGCTCACCAAGATTCACGAGGAGGCGGTGCGCGGAACCCTGTCCGAGGTCGCCGCCGCCTTCCGCCAGCGCGGCGTTCGCGGCGAAGTGACGGTCGTCGTCGAAGGCGCGCCGCCCGCCGCCCAGGATTCCCGCACGCTTTCGGACCTGGACGGCGAGATCGCCGCCGCCCTGGAGGCCGGCCAGAACAAGCGCGAAATCGCGCGAGAGCTGGCACGCCGATCAGGCCGTTCCGCCCGGGAAATCTACGCGCGCGCGGTCTCACTTTCGCAGGACGCCGCCCCGGGCAGCCGTAAATGACCGATCCGGTCGTCGCCGTCCGAAATCTCACCAAGGTCTTCCGATCCTTCCGGCGGGAAGAAGGGCTCGGCGCCGCGCTCAAGTCGCTCGTCCGGCGAACGGCGACGTCGGTCGCCGCCGTCTCGGACGTGACGTTCGCGATCGAGCGCGGCGAGATGGTCGGCTACATCGGCGCCAACGGCGCGGGCAAGTCGACGACCATCAAGATGCTGACGGGGATCCTGACTCCGACCTCGGGAGAGATCCTCTGCAACGGGTTTGTGCCCTCCGCCGAGCGAACGCGGTACGTCGCCACGATCGGGGTCGTTTTCGGGCAGCGGACGCAGCTCTGGTGGGATATCGCGGTCGTCGAGTCCTTCCGACTCCTCAAGGAGATCTACGGCCTCTCCGACGCCGATTATCGGGAGCGAATGGCGCTGTTCGACCGCATCCTGGGGCTCTCCGCGTATCTCCACCAGCCGGTGCGCAAGCTCTCTCTCGGCGAGCGAATGCGCTGCGACCTGGCCGCCTCCCTGCTTCACCGGCCGCCGCTCCTCTTTCTCGACGAACCGACGATCGGGCTCGACATCGTCGCCAAAGCGAACGTGCGCGAGTTCCTCCAGGAGATCAACCGGCACGAAGAGACGACCGTGCTCCTGACGACGCACGACTTGTCGGACATCGAAACGCTCTGCCGCCGCGTCATCGTCATCGACCACGGGCGGTTGCTTTTCGACGGGCCCCTGGTCGAGCTCTCGAACCGCATCCTTCCGATCACATCCGTCCTCTTCGACGTCAAGACGATCCCCGACCCTTCGCTCGTCTCCTGGGATGGGGTCGAGATTCGGGAGATCGCCTCCCACAGGTACCGGGTCGAGATCGACCGCCGGGTCCAAGCGCCCGCCGCGGTCGTCAAGGAGATCGTCAACCGTTTCGACGTGGCTGACCTCTCGATCGAGGAGCCGCAAATCGAAGAGGTCGTCAAGCGGATCTACCGGGAAGGGATCGCGTGACGGAACGGCGCGGCGCGCTCGCGGCGGCGCTGCCCTTCGCCCGCGTGGGTTTCCTGAACATGCTCGCCTACCGCGCGCGGTACTACGTGGGCGTCACGACCTACCTGTTCAACGTCGCCGTCTACTACTTCATCTGGAGGGCGGTCTTTCGCAGCACCACCACGGTCGTCGGATTCCAGCTTCCCGAGATGATCACGTATGTCGCGGTCGGCTGGACCATCCGTTCGTTCTACTTCAACGAAATCGACCGGGACATCGCCGCGCAGGTTCAGGAAGGGCGGCTGGCGATGAACCTGATCCGCCCGGTGGACTTCCAGACCGTGATGATCGCGGACGCCGCCGGCCAGTCGGCCTTTCGCGCGACACTGTTCACGCTTCCGATCGGAATCGTGATCGGGCTGGTCTTCCCGGTGCGACCGCCGGTCTCGCTTCTCGCGGCGGTTCTCTTTCTGCTCTCGGCCGCGATGTCCTTCTTTCTCGTGGCCGCCATCAACTTCTGGGTGGGTCTGATCGCGATTCGCACCAAGTCGATCCAGGGGATCCTCCGTGCGAAGTACCTGATGCTCGAGCTTCTGTCGGGCCTGCTCATACCCACCACCCTCTTCCCCGAGCCGCTTCGCACGCTGCTCTTCGCGTCCCCGTTCCCGCACATCAACTACACACCCGCGGCGCTCTACCTCGGCAAAGCGACGGGCTTCGCTGCCGCAAAGCTGCTCGCGCTGCAGGCCGGATGGACGGCGGTGCTGATCGCGATGGGCCAGCGCGCCTGGAGAAGGTCCCGAAATCGCATCACGATTCAGGGGGGATGAGAGTGAGAAGAAATCTGCGCCTCTTCTGGCTCTACTTTTCGCAATACGCGAAAGCCAGGCTCGAGTATCGCGCCGACTTCTTCTCCTCCGTGCTCGCTTCCTTTCTGGGCACCGCGGCGGCGTTCGGCTTTCTTCTGATCGTGTTCTCGCGCGGCCCGGTCGTTCCAGGCTGGCGATTCGAGGAGCTGGTCTTTCTCTACGGCTTCTCTCTGGTGCCGCTGGGAATCTTCAACGTCTTCTCCTGGAACCTTTATCTCTTTGCCGACCGATACCTGATCGAGGGACGATTCGACCGGGTTCTGGTACGGCCGGTCTCTTCCGTCTTTCAGGTTCTCTTCGAGTCGTTCCGGCTGGAGTCCCTTCAGGAGACGGTGACCGGCATCGCCGCGGTCATCTGGGCCTCCCGGAGACTCGGCATCTCATACGGGCCGGTCGACCTGCTCCTCTTCGGCGCCTGGTCGATCTGCGGAGCGGTCATCTATCTCGCGATCTTCATCGGCCTGACGGCGACCTCATTCTGGATCGAAGATCGAATCGGCATTTCGCCGCCGGTGTTCAACCTGATGCAGTTCGGCCGCTACCCTCTCACCATCTACGACGCCTGGGTCCGGTTCGCGCTCTCGTTTGTGATCCCCTTCGCCTTCGCGTCGTTCTATCCCACCGCGCGTTTTCTCCATCGCGCCGAGTTCGTGCGCGAGTTCTGGGGAGTGCCGCTCGTCGCGGCCGTCTCGCTCACTCTCGCGCTCTCGATCTGGAAAGCCGGCGTGGCGCGATACCACTCGACGGGA
>DATDNV010000548.1:0-4307 GCA_036518075.1 Thermoanaerobaculia bacterium | reverse complement strand
TCGCTGTATCGTCGTCGGTCACCTGGAGTCGGAAGGACTGCCCGCCTCCGAACGTGACATACCCACGCCGTTCCCTTCCTACCGGATGTCGGTCAAGAGCGCGCTTCGGTTCCAGCGGACCGGACGAACGCTGCTCTCCTGGCTTGCCGCTCCAAACCTCTGGCTCTTCGAGCGGCTCCCCAATCCGGGAGCACGCGATCCCGGTTTTGACCGCGACGTGCGCGCGCCGCTCTCCGCTCTCCTGCTCGGACGAACCTCGGACCTCGATCGCGGAATGGTCGCGCATTTCCGACGCGGAGGTCTTTATCACCTGCTCGTCATCAGCGGCCTTCACGTAGCGCTCGCCGCCGGGATTCTCCTCGCGCTCCTCCGGCTGCTAAACGTCAGCGGGAAGAGACGGGACGGGCTCATCCTCGCGGGTATCGTCGCCTTCGTGCTCGTTGGAGGCGCCAATCCACCCGCCGTTCGGGCGGGGCTCGTCTTCGGGATCTACCTGCTCGCGCGACTCATCGAGCGTCCGCTCTCCGCGCGCCAGGCCATCGGCCTATCCGCCCTCGTCCTGTTCGGAGTGGCCCCGTTGCAGGTCTGGTCGGTGGGAGCCGTGCTGACGTTCGCGGCCGTCTGCGGGATCGCCTGGTTCGGCGAGCCGATTCGGAAGCTTCTTCCGGCGCGGCCAGCCGGGGTCTTCTCGGGCATTGCCGCTGCTCTGGCCGCCCAGGCGGCGACGGCGCCGATTCTCCTCTGGAGGTTCAACGTCCTCTCGGTCGGCGCGTGGCTGACCGCGCCCGTGACGGTGCCGCTCGCGGCCGCGTTGATCGTGTGTGGCGCCCTTCTTCTGGGCGGCTTCGCCGCCGGTCTCTCCCTCGCACCGCTGGCGCCGCTGGCGGGCCTGTTTGCATTCGGCTCGCGCATTCTCGAGTGGCTCGCGGATCGGGCCTCCGGGATCGCGCTCCTGCGCCCGACGCCGCCGCTCTCGCTCGTGGTGGGAACGTGTCTTCTGACGGCGGCCGCGGCCCTGGTCTCGGGAAGGAGGAGAGCCGTTCTCGCCGGATCGGCGGCGCTGCTCCTGGCGTTCCTGGCTCTGCGGCCCGGTCCCTCGGGTCCTGACAGAGGGTTTTCGCTCGAGGCGCTCGACGTGGGGCAGGGGGACGCGCTGCTCCTTCGCTGGAACCGCCATGCCGTCCTGATCGACGGCGGCGGCACGTTCGATCTCGACGCGCGCGATTTCGGCCGGACGCGCCTCCTGCCCAAGCTGCTCGATCGCGGCGTCACCGCTCTGGACGCAGCGATCCTGACCCATCCTCATCCCGATCACGCGCTCGGGCTCTTCGCCGTCATCGAGGAGCTTCGCGTGGGAGCGTTCTGGCATTCGACCGGGGATGACGAGAACGACTTCTATCGGGACCTGGACCGCTCGGCCTCCCAGCGAGCCGTGCCCGCGCGTTCGTTGGCAGCCGGAGAGCGGGTCGAGTGGAGGGACGCCCGGCTCACCGTGATTCACTCCGGAGGGCCCCGCGTGAAGACCGACGCCACCAACAACCAGTCGCTCGTTTTCCTGTTCGAGCGCCATGGCCGGCGAGCCCTGCTGACCGGAGACGCTGGCGCGGCCGCCGAGGCCATGATGCTTCGAGAGGGACGCGTGCTCCGAGCCGACGTGCTGAAGGTCGGCCATCACGGAAGCCGGGGATCGAGCACGCCGGCGTTCGTCGCGGCCATCGCGCCGAGACTCGCTCTCATCTCCTGCGGCCGCGGCAATCGGTTCGGCCATCCCGCCCGTGAAACGCTGTCGACGCTGAGTGCGTTCGACGTGCCGGTCTTGCGCACCGATTCCCTCTCCGATCTGCGCGCAGACCTTCTCGAAGGGCACACCCGCCTCGCATGGAGAGGGCTGCGTTGAGGATCGTCGCATCGCCGCCTCTGCTGATCGTGTTGGGGCCGACCGGATCGGGCAAGAGCGAGCTCGCGCACCAGGTGGCTTTGCTCCGGGGCGGAGAGATCGTCTCGGCTGACGCGTTTGCGGTCTATCGCGGGATGGACATCGGAACGGCGAAACCGTCCGCCGAGCAGCGGCGGGAGGTGGTCTATCACCTGATCGACGTCGCCAGCCCCTCCGACTTCTTTTCCGCCGGCCGATGGGCGCGCGAAGCGCGCGAGGCGGTGGACGACATCCACCGGCGGGGAAGGCTTCCGATCGTCTGCGGGGGCAGCGGTTTCTACCTGGAGGCGCTGTTGGAGGGGCTGCCTCCCGGGGGTGCCGTGGATGCCGGTCTCCGGTCCGCCCTGACCGCGTGGGCGAAAGTGCATCCGGAGGCGGCGCACCGCTTCCTCGAGGTCAACGACCCGATCTCCGCCGGACGGATTCCTCCTGCCAATCTCCGGTATACGCTGCGCGCGCTGGAAATCTTGCTCGAGACAGGAACGCGCGCATCGGACCGGGCTCGGACCGGAGCCGGGTGGACGGCTCGCTGGCGGATGATCAAGGTCGGCCTGCGTCCTTCCGCTGATCAGCTCTATGCTACGATCGCGCGCCGAGTCCGCCAGATGTTGAATGCCGGCTGGGACTTGGAGGTCCGGCGGTTGCTCGAAGCAGGCGCGGCGCGGGAATCCAATGCATTTCAGGCTATCGGGTACCGGGAGGTTGCTGACTGGGTTGCGGGGCTGGCCGATCGGAGTGAGACGGAAGAAAAGATCGTGACCGCGACACGCCAGCTCGCCAAAAAACAACGGACCTGGTTCGCGCGCGAACGCGACGTCCTCTGGGTAACGCCCGACCGGGCCCTCGGCGCGGCGTTGGACCGCCTGGACGAGGGAGATACGGAGAAGAGCGGATGAACAAGGCCCCGATCAATGTCCAGGACTCCTTCTTCTACAACTTGCGAAAAGACAACATCGCGATCACCGTTCGCCTGACGTCGGGAGAAGAGCGCATGGGCCGCCTCCGCCGCTTCGACAAGTTTGCATTGGTCCTCGAGGTCGACGGGCGCGAGGAGATGATCTACAAGCACGCGATCGCGTCCATCCGTTCGGAGAACCTGCCGCCGGGAACGTAGGAGCTGCGGTTGGATGTCGAACGTCGAGTGACTTCGGACTCCCGACGCGCGACCCGGCCGGGCCGAGGCCCATCGCTCGCATTCCCGCTTCTCCTTCCGATCTTGCTCACCCTCGCCTCCTGCGCGACGACGAGCCGCGTCACGCGCCGGGACCAGTTTCCGCTCGATCCGCGGGAGGAGTTGCCGGGTCCATTTCCGGAGCGCGTCGCGACCGGATGGAGCCAGCTGACTTCGGGAGACGCAGCCGGCGCGGAGTCCGCTTTTCGAAGCGCGGAAGGACAGAGCCCGGCGGCGGAAATCGGGCTCGTCGAGGCGCTGGTCCTCGAAGGGAGGGCCAGCGAGGCTTCTCGACGCTGCTCGTCTCTCCTCGAAAGCGGAAGTGCGACGCTCCCGCTTCTCGTCGCATGCGGGGAGGCTCGCGCCCGAGACGGCGATCCAGGAGAAGGCTATGCTCTCTATCGGCGGGGCCTGACCCGGACTTCCGACCGCCCGAGCCTCGCCGCGCGGACCGAAGAGCTTCGCCTGGCGGCGCGCGATGCGCTCTCGCAAAAGGCGCGAGATGAGGCGAGCCAGAGTCGCTGGGATGAGGCGCGCCGCGACATCGGCCGCGCGCGAGATCTGGCACCCGAGAGTGTCGCGCTCGTGACCCAGGCCGGCGACATCGAGGCGGCGGCCGGCCAGCACGCGAACGCCCTCGGCCTGTACCGCGAGGCGCATCGACTGGATCCGAACAGCGCCGAGATCGCCGAGAAGGTCGGAGAGCTCGCGCTCCAGACAGGAGCGCTCGACCTGGCGGTGGCCACGTTCGACGAGCTCGCGCGCGACGATCCGAAGTACGGCACGAAGGCCGAAGATGCGCGGCTCGCCTTTCGCGTGGCGAACTGGCCCGAAGCGGAGCGAGACGCGGCGACAGCGCCGCGTTTGACGCGAGCGGCCGCGGCGCAGCTGGTCTGGTGGATGTGCCCGGAGGTCCGGGAGGCGAAGGTGGAATCGGGAGTGATCGCGACCGACGTCATCGCCCGCCGCGACAGCCGCGTCCTGACTCGAGCGCTCGCTCTCGGCCTTCTCGAGGCGGATGTCGAGACGCATCGAGCCAGTCCCGACGCCCCCCTGACCGTATCGGCAGCCGCGAGGCTCCTCTTGCGCCTGCTCGGAATCGTCGTTTCCCCGTCGCAGAGCCTGCCTTGTCCGCGGCCGGGACGCCGCATTCCGCGCTCGGCCGTCGAGGCCATCCAGGCGGCGCAGGCCTGCGGCCAG
>DATDNV010000547.1:0-4214 GCA_036518075.1 Thermoanaerobaculia bacterium | reverse complement strand
GTTCGAGCGCGAGGCCCGAGCGCTGACGGCGGCGCTCGCCGAAAAGCACGACTCGGTCGCCGGCCGACTCGACTCGGTCGAGCGGGCGTCGGCGGCTCGCCAGAAGGATCAGGAGCCTCGGATCCGGGCTCTCGAAGAGCGGCTCGATGGCGGTGAGAAACGCCAGCGTACGGCCGAGGACGACGTCTCGATGGCCCTGCGGGCTCTGAGCGAGCGAGGGGAAAAGTTTCATCAACGGCTCGAGGCCTTTGCCGGTCAGATCGAGGAGGTCGAACGTCACCGCGCGACCGAAGACGTCTCGATGGCCCTGCGGGCTCTGAGCGAGCGGGGCGAGAAGTACCATCAACGGCTCGAGGCCTTCGCGGCGCAGATCGATCAGATCGACCGCGCGATCCAGGAAAAGACCACTCAGACCCGCCGCGAGGCGGATGACATTCGAGCCCAGATCGACGCGCTGTCGGCGGCGATCGAGGAGAAGGTGATTCAGGGTCGCCGCGAATCCGAAGACATTCGAACCCAGATCGCACCGCTGCTCGAAGCGCACGGCCAGAGACCCGATACGCACGAGCAGCTTCTGGGCGAGTTTGACCGTCTGCGGTCCTCGTTGGCCGAGTCCTTGAGCGACCTGTCGGAGCGCCTGCGCAACGCCGTTCGCGGAATGTAGTCTCGGCGGCACCCCCGGCGTTTCCGGTTCTCGCTTCCTACTCTTCGCCCCGGTTACTCGGTTTCCCCCACGATCCGGCTCAAGAACTTCTCGTCGTCACGCCAGCGTGACCGCACGTCGACCTTCAAGTCGAGATAGAAGCGCCGGCCGAATTCGGCTTCGAGCTCCTGCCGGGCATGCTGACCGATGTCCCGAATCATCGACCCCCCGCGGCCAATGACGATCGCTTTCTGGCTGTCCTTCTCGACGACGATCGAAGCAGTCACGACGGTGAGATTTTTCGCGTCGTCCTGCCGCACCGACTCCACCACGACCGCAGAGGCGAACGGAAGCTCCTGGCGGGTGCGCTGAAGGAGCTTTTCCCGGATCACTTCGCCTACCCATTCCGATTCCGGCGTCGCGGTCAGAAAGTCTTCCGGATAGGCGGGCTCCCCCTCCGGAAGATGGCGCGCGACCGCCTCGAGCAGCCGCTCCACGCCGTCTCCCTTCGCCGCGGAGATCGGCACGATCTCCTGGAATGGATACAGCTCGGAAAGCTGCGAGATGCGGGGAAGAAGCCGCTCCTTGCGCACGAGATCGATCTTGTTCAAGGCAACCACCGCGGGCGCCTCCGCGCGCCGGATCAGGTCGAGGATGAAGGCCTCGCCTCGGCCGCCCCTCTCGGAAGAATCGATGACCCAGAGCACGAGGTCCGCCGTGGCCAGCGCGTCGGCCGCGTCCCGCACCATGGCCGAGTTCATCCGATACTCGGGACGGTGGATGCCGGGAGTATCCACGAGGGCGAGCTCCAGTCCTTCGCGCCGCGCGACGCCGAGAATGCGCTTGCGCGTCGTCTGGGGTTTGTCCGACACGATCGCAATCTTCTCGCCGACGAGGCGGTTGACCAGAGTGGACTTGCCCGCGTTGGGACGGCCGACGACGGCGACTTCGCCGGCTCTCATCAGTCCGAAGTCCGAAGTCCTGAGTCCAGAGTCAGAGTCCGTGAGTCCAGATTCGCTCTAAGTTCGGAGTCCGGAGTTCGAGGATTCCTGGACTTCGGACATCGGACTCTGGGCTTCGGAGTGGCTAGAGGCGTCCGGCACCGCTTCGATCCGAACGCGATGCACGCGGCGGCGATCCGCCTCCTCGACGGTGAACAACAGCCCGGCTTCCCGATGCGACTCGCCCGGTTTCGGAATGTGCCCCAGTCGGGCCGCCAGGAATCCTCCGACCGTCGTGAATTCTCCCTCTTCCGGTCCGCGGCCGAAGAGGTCCTGCACGGTCTGGATGTTCTCTTTCCCCGAGACCGAGAAGGCGTTCTCGCCGGCCTTGCTCACGGCTTCCCGCTCGTCCTCGTGCTCGTCGGAGATCTCGCCGACGATTTCCTCGAGGAGGTCCTCGACCGTCACCAGCCCGGACACCCCGCCGTACTCGTCCACCACGATCGCCATCCAGAGGTGCCGGCGCTGAAACTCGCGCAGCAGCTCGGAGACTCTCTTCGACTCCGGCACGAAGTAAACCTCGCGCATCAGCTCCGTGATCGGGCGCATCCGATCGGTGCGGAGCGCCTCGAACAGGTCTTTGACGTGAACGACCCCGAGGACCGTATCGATCGACCCTCGCACCACCGGAATCCGCGAGTATTTCGACGAGCCGAACAGATCCGCGAGCGTCTGGGGCGAGGATGCCGCGTCGATCCAGACGATATCGGTCCGAGGCGTCATCACCTCGCGCACGCGCGTGTCGCCGAAGTCCACGATCGAGAGAAGGAGCTTTTCGTCTTCCTTTTCGAGGATGCCCTCCTCCCGCCCGACGTCGATGTAGGCCTGCAGCTCCCCTTCGGTCGCGGGCGGCGCCTGGAGACGCTCGCGGCCCGCGAAGATACGCCGCACGGGAATCGCGAAGGGCAAGAGAAGCCAGGACGCGGCCGTGATCAACGGCAGCAGCCGGGCGACCGTCTTTTCAGGGTCGGAGCGGGCGCTCGCGCGCAGCAGAAGGATCTCCGTCAGGAGCCAGCCGACGAGGAACAATCCGCCGCCCCATGCCCAGCCGGGCATCACGCCGAGCGAGTTGAACGCGGAGACGACGGTGAGCAGGCCGGTCAACAGCAGCACGCTCACCAGGACTTTGGTGGTCGTCCGCGTGATCTCGACGTCACCGGGCCCCGCGAGGATGCGGGCGCGCTCGGGGTGCTCGTCCAGGAGACCGCGGATCTTGATCGGCGAGAGTCGATCCAGAGCCAGGGCGAACGCCTCGAAGAGAAGGAACGCACCGTAGCAGGCGGCGGAAATGACGAGCGCGATCATGATCTGGCGCCGCGGCCGGCGGCGGTCCTCCGCGCACTTCCGGATGCGATCCCGAGCTCCCGGCGGAGACGGCCCTCGAGCGCGTCCATCTCTCCGCCGTCCACTTCATGGTCGTACCCCATCAGATGCAGAAATCCATGCAGGAGCAGCCGGTCGACCTCGCGCAGGACCGGATCTCCCCGACGCGCCGCCTCCCGCGCTGCATAAGGCACCGAGACGACGATGTCGCCGAGGAGAGTCCCGCCGTCGCCGGGAAAAGCGAGCACGTCGGTCGAGCGGTCCTTGCGCCGGTAGCTTCGGTTGAGGCGCCGCATCCGGACGTCCCCGCAGAAGAGGACCGACACCTCGCGCGCCTGGCATCCCGTCCGGCGCGCCGCCCGATTCAGCAGGAGCGAGACGCGGGCCGGGGTCGGAGCCCCGGATGCTTTCGAGAGAACGTCCACTTTCACGACTTTCAAACCGGACGCGGCCCCGACGTCTTGCCCGCGGCGGCTGTCTCGACCGGCTCCGACGTCCGGCGGCGCGACCGCTCCCGATTGAACTCGAATCCGGGGTAGTCGATCCGGTGGTGGTAGACGTTGGAGACGGTCCGTTCGAGCGTCTCCCCGATGATCGCGAGATCGCGCATCGTCAGGTCGCATTCGTCGAACTGGCCGTCGCGCAGACAGTCGTCGATGATCGTCTGGATCATCGCGCGGATCTTCGCGGGCGTCGGTTCGATCAGGGTCCGAGACGCCGCCTCGACCGCGTCCGCGATCATGAGGATACCGGTGACGCGCGACGACGGCTTGGGCCCCGCGTGGCGGTACTCGATATCCCGGACGGAGCCCTGAACGGGATCGGTCCGCGTGAGCGCCTTCTGGTAGAAGTAGCGGATCAGCTTCGTTCCGTGATGCTCGCGAATCGCGGCGACGATCGGCTCCGGAAGCCGCGCCTTCCTCGCCATCTCGGCTCCCTCTTTGACGTGGGCGCCGATGATCAACGCGCTCATCGAGGGCTCCAGCCTGTCATGGCGGTTGAAGCCTTTGGGCTGGTTCTCGATGAAGTAATCGGGCATCTTGCTCTTTCCGATGTCGTGGTAATAGCCGGAGACTCGCGCCAGGAGCGCGTCGGCGCCGATCGCCTCCGCGGCGGCCTCCGCCAGGTGCCCCAGCATGAGGGAATGCTGGTAGGTCCCCGGCGCTTCCAGGGCCAGATTGCGCAGGAGCGGCAGGTTCTGGTTCGAGAGCTCGAGAAGGCGAATGTCGGTCGTGACGTGGAAGAAG
>DATDNV010000546.1:0-8999 GCA_036518075.1 Thermoanaerobaculia bacterium | reverse complement strand
TCCGTTTCACTTCATGAATCCCCGCCACGAGCGCATCCAGATCCTCAGCCCGGTTGTAGACGCCGAACGACGCCCGCGCGGTCGCCGGCACCCGGAAGAAGTCCATGACCGGCTGCGCGCAGTGATGGCCGGTTCGGACCGCCACGCCCTCCCGATCGAGCACCGTTCCGATGTCGTGCGGGTGAACGCCGGCGATCGTGAAGGAAAGAACGCCTCCCTTTTGCGCGGCCGTT
Source organism: Thermoanaerobaculia bacterium (assembly GCA_036518075.1). Classification (GTDB taxonomy): domain Bacteria; phylum Acidobacteriota; class Thermoanaerobaculia; order UBA5066; family Gp7-AA6; genus DATDNV01. The sequence continues at coordinate 8,766 of DATDNV010000546.1, read as the reverse complement.
CCGATGACCCGGAGTCCCGGGATCGTTTGAACGCGAGAGGTGGCTTCCGCGAGGAGCTCGCCTTCGTGCTTCTCGATCGATTCGATCCCGATTCCCCGGACGTAGTCGAGCGCGGCGCCCAGCCCGATGGCGCCCGCGATGTTCGGCGTGCCCGCTTCGAACTTGTAGGGCAAAACGTTGAACGTCGTCTTCTCGAAGGTGACCGAACTGATCATGTCGCCGCCTCCCTGGTAGGGCGGCATGGCTTCGAGCAGCGACGCCTTTCCGTAGAGCACACCGACGCCGGTCGGGCCGTAGATCTTGTGTGAGGAAAAGGCGTAGAAGTCGCAGTCGAGCGCCTGCACGTCGACGGGAAGTCGGGCCACCGCCTGGGCGCCGTCGACCAGCACCGGCACTCCGCGGGCGTGGGCCATCCGAACGATCTCGGCGATCGGGTTTAGGGTGCCCAGGGCGTTGGAGAGGTGGGCGAGAGCGAGAATGCGGGTTCTATCGGTGAGAAGGCGCTCGAGCTCGTCCAAGAGCAGTTCGCCCCGCTCGTTCATCGGAACGACGCGCAGCTTCGCTCCTTTCTCCTCGCAGAGGAGCTGCCAGGGAACGATGTCGGAGTGGTGCTCGAGGGCGGTGATGAGGACTTCGTCGTCTCGCCCCACGCGGGGCCGGCCGAAGCTCGAGGCCACGAGATTGATCGCCTCTGTCGTGCCGCGGACGAAGATGATCTCGCGGGATTCCCGAGCGTGAAGAAAGTCGCGCACTGTTTCGCGCGCTTTCTCGTACGCATCCGTCGCCTCGACGGAGAGAAGATGCACGCCGCGGTGGATGTTGGCGTAGAAGCGCTCGTAAACGTCCCGTTCCGAGTCGATCACCGATCGGGGCTTCTGCGTCGTGGCCGCGTTATCCAGGTAGACGAGCGGCTTTCCGTGAACTTTCCGAGACAGGATCGGGAAATCGCGGCGGACCCTCTCGACGTCGAAACGAGGCGGCGGGCCCGGAATCCGCTCACGGGCGGGGGCTGCGGTGCTCATGAGTTCTCCTGTTCCGAGGGACTGCCGCCCGCCAGAGCTCGCCCGAGGAACGCCTCGAGACGCTCGCGGACCGAGCCGATCCGGAGCCGCTCGGCGACGTCGGCTGCGAACGCGTAGATCAGCAGGGCGCGCGCTTCGACCTCACCGAGGCCGCGCGAGCGCAGATAGAAGAGCGCGTTCGCGTCGAGCTGGCCGATCGTCGAGCCGTGCTTGCACTTGACGTCGTCGGCGAGGATCTCGAGTGCGGGCGTGGAATCGACGAGCGCCCGGCGAGAGAGCAGCAGGTTCTTGTTCGTCTGGATGGCGTCGGTCTTCTGGGCTCCCGGCCGCACGCGGATCGTGCCGTGAAAGACGCCGCGCGCTTTCCCGTCCAGGATGCCCTTGTAGAGCTCGCGGCTCGTGCAGTGGGGATGGGCATGGTCGATGAACGTGTGCGTATCGAGGTGCTGCGATCCGGCGCCCACGAACAGTCCGTTCAGCGCGCAGTCGCCGCCCTCGGCGTCAAAGAGAACGTCGAGGTCGGTTCGGGCGAGCGCAGATCCGATTGCCACGTTGTGCGACGTGAAGCCGGACGATCGGCCCTGGCGCACCGAGATCGACTGAACGTGGTAGCCCGAGAGGCTCTCCTGCTGGATCTTGTAATGCTCGAGAACCGCCGCCTCGCCGACGGAAATCTCGGTGACCGAGTTGGTCCAGCCGGCGGCGCCGCTGTGGCCGACGTATGTTTCGACCAGCGCGGCCTGGCTCTGCCGGCCGGCGAGAACGAGAAGCCGCGGCGACGTCAGCGCGGGCGGCTCGTCATCCTGTTGGATGAAGAGACAGTGGACCGGACGAGAGGCCGAAGCGCCCGGCGCGATCGACACGCAGACTCCGTCCTGGAAGAGAGCAGTATTCAAGGCGGTCAGCGGGCTTTGTCCGATCGGGCTGACCTTGCCGAACACTTGCTCGAGATCATCCGGCCGACGCGTCAACGCTTCCCGGAGGCTCGCCACACGCACACCTTCCTCGGGCTCGCCGAGAGAAGAGAGCTCCGAAACGAAGTGTCCGTTGAGAAAGACGATCTCGGTCGCATCCGGAATCCGGGCGCCCTGGGCGAGGTCTGAGGCGGCGGCCGCCGCTGGCGCCGGGCGCGAGATTGCCCAGGAGGTCTCGGCGATCGGCCGCAGGTTCGTGTACTTCCAGGCCTCGATTCGGGTCGTCGGAAATCCGAGTTCGAGGAAGCGCTCCAGGGCTTCCGCCCGAAGCCTCCGCAGCCAGCGCGGCTCGTCCCGCCGCTCCTCTTCGAGTTTCTCGAAAGCGGCCCGGTATAGGTCGAGGCCGGCTGCCTGGGCGAGCGCTTCCATCGTCAACGCGCGGCCGGAACTTCCGGTGCGCGCGCCCCCGGCTCCTTCTCGAGCCAGGCGTAGCCTCTCTCCTCGAGCTCGAGCGCCAGCTCTTTGCCTCCCGAGAGGGCGATTTTCCCGTCGATGAGAACGTGCAGAAAGTCGGGCACGATGTAATTCAGGAGCCGCTGGTAGTGCGTGACGACGATCATCGAGCGCTCCGGCGAGCGCAGGCCGTTGACGCCGGAGGCGACGATCCGCAGCGCGTCGATGTCGAGCCCGGAGTCGGTTTCGTCCAGAATCGCGAGCGTCGGCTCGAGGATCGCCATCTGAAAGATCTCGTTTCTCTTCTTCTCGCCGCCCGAGAATCCTTCGTTGACCGGACGCTTGACCAGCTCTTCGTCGATGGCGACCGCACGCGCCTTCTCCTTCGTGAGCCTCAGAAAATCCATCGCGTCGAGCTCCGGCTCGCCCCGATGCTTGCGGATCGCGTTCAGCGCGTTCTTCAGGAAGTAGACGTTGGAAACGCCGGGGATCTCGACCGGATATTGGAACGCGAGAAAGACGCCTTCCCGGGCCCGCTCCTCGGGCTTCATCGCGAGCAGGTCCTTGCCCTTGTACCAGACGGACCCTTGCGTCACCTCGTAGCCCGGCCGGCCGGCGAGCACGTGAGCGAGCGTGGACTTGCCCGAACCGTTGGGTCCCATGACCGCATGGACCTCCCCGGCACGAACGGTGAGATCGACCCCCTTCAGGATTTCGTTGCCGCCCACCCGGGCATGGAGATTTTTGATCTCGAGCATCGGTTCTTTCTCTCTCGCGTCATTCCGATTTCTTCATGTCATTCCGAGCGAAGCGAGGAATCTTCCTCCGTCGGATTTCCTGGGCCGTTTGGGCGTCGCCCAAGACGACCGGGACAGATTCCTCGTCGCTGCGCTCCTCGGAATGACATTAAGAGCGCTCCTCGGAATGACGATGTCACGTCTCTATTAACCAACCGATCCTTCCAGGGAGACCCCGAGCAGCTTCTGCGCCTCGACGGCGAATTCCATCGGGAGCTCCTTGAAGACCTGCTTGCAGAAGCCGTTGACGATCATCGAAACGGCGTCCTCGGCGGAGATGCCGCGCGATTGAAAGTAGAAGATCTGGTCTTCGCCGATCTTCGAGGTGGAGGCTTCGTGCTCCATCTGCGCCGTCGAGTTGTTGACCTCGATGTAGGGGAACGTGTGCGCGCCGCACTGGTCGCCGATCAGCAGCGAATCGCACTGCGAATAGTTGCGGGCATGGTCGGCTTTTCCCAGGATCTTGACCATTCCCCGGTAGCTGTTCTGGCCCTGCCCGGCCGAGATTCCTTTGGAAACGATCGTCGACTTGGTGTTCTTGCCAATGTGGATCATCTTCGTGCCGGTGTCGGCCTGCTGGCGATTGTTCGTGACGGCGACCGAATAGAACTCGCCGACCGAGTCGTCGCCCTGAAGGATGCAACTCGGATACTTCCAGGTGATCGCGGATCCGGTCTCGACCTGAGTCCAGGAGATCTTGGAGTTTCGGCCCAGGCACTTTCCGCGCTTGGTCACGAAGTTGTAGATGCCCCCCTTGCCGTCCTTGTCGCCGGGATACCAGTTCTGAACGGTCGAGTACTTGATCTGGGCGTTCTCGAGAGCGACCAACTCGACGACCGCCGCATGGAGCTGGTTCTCGTCGCGAATCGGAGCCGTGCAACCCTCGAGATAGCTCACGTACGCGCCCTCGTCCGCGATGATCAGCGTCCGTTCGAACTGTCCGGTGTTGGCGGAGTTGATTCGAAAATAGGTGGAGAGCTCCATCGGACAGCGGACGCCCTTGGGGATGTAGCAGAAGGAGCCGTCGGAGAAGACGGCGGAATTGAGAGTCGCGAAGAAGTTGTCGGAATAGGGAACGACGGAGCCCAGGTACTCTTGAACGAGCTCCGGGTGATTCTGGACCGCTTCGGAAAACGAGCAGAAGATGACGCCGACTTTGGCGAGCTGCTCGCGGAACGTGGTCGCGACGGAAACCGAGTCGAAAACGGCGTCGACGGCGACGCCCGCGAGCTTCGCCCGCTCGCGAAGCGGAATTCCGAGCTTCTCGTAGGTCTCGAGCAATTTCGGGTCGACCTCTTCCAGACTCTTGGGAGCGTCGGCGCGCCTCTTGGGGGCCGAGTAGTAGACGATCGACTGATAGTCGATCGGCGGGTAGTGGACGTTGGCCCAGGTCGGCTCCTTCATCGTGAGCCAGTGGCGGAAGGCTTTCAGCCTCCATTCGAGCATCCAGTTCGGCTCGTTCTTCCTGGCCGAGATCGCCTGGACTGTCGATTCGGTCAGCCCGGGGGGAAGACTCTCCGATTCGATGTCGGTGACGAATCCGGCCTTGTACTCACGGTTGGTGAACTCCAGCACGGAATCGGGTTTGGCGCTCACGATCCACCTCGCTCCAACGAATCCCTCTCGAGACCCTAGAAGCATATTTGAATCTATACAACAAAGTCAATTTTCAGGAATACAGGTAACCAGCTCAAGCAGAATGACTTACTTACAAAGGCAAAGGCGCCCGTGTCCGCGGGCGCCTCGCTCGATAGCCCGATCTTCAGCTTCTAGTGCTCGTCGGGTTTCTTCGTCTTCTCGGGCGGATGCTGCTGCTGCCGGCCTCGTTGTTCGTTGCTCTGTGACTGAGGCTTGGGAGACACCGGCGCCGCGTTCACGCGCTCACGGTTCTGGGGCGGTGGCACCGGCGTCGGGCGTGCGTGACCCTGGTCGATGGAGTGATCTCGGCCGTGTCCCGACTGCTGGATGTTGGTCTGATATTGCGTGCTGGACTGAGGCCGAGCCGTCGGGACCGGCGTCGGCCGCTGCCGGTGCTGTCCCTGATCCACTTCCCGCGAACGTGACTGGCTCTGATTCTGCGGAACCGCCACTTGCGGCGCGGCCGTCGGCTGCGGGCGGCCTCGGAAATCCTGGTTGTGAGTCTTCTTCTCCTCGGTGACGACGGTTCGCGCTGGAGTCGGCGCTGCGAAATTCGTTTGTGCTCGGCCTCGATCGACGGTCGTCGTGTTGCCGTGACCCTGAGGTTGTCCGGCATGATCGTTCTGTCGGTCGACGGTCGTGGCGGTGCCGCCGCTCGGAGCGACGACGCCGGTCTGTGCGGCGTGCGATTCCCTTCCGCGGCCGGTCGAAACAGTCACGGGATTGGATGCGACGGGTTGCTGCGATGTCGCCAGCGCACGCCCACGGGTTTCCTTGACGGATTCGACCTTCACCGCTGATGCGGTCGCCGACCCGGTGCGGGGCGCCAGAGTGACTTGCCCGGAAGACACCGGCTTGATCGTGGTGACCGCCTGAGCGCGCCCGCGTTCCTTGACCGAGAGCGTCGCGGCAGCCGCGGGAGCAATCGGCGCTCCGTGGTTCTCCTTGATGACAGCCATCTTCGCCTGGAACGTGGGAGGCGCCGGTGGAGGCGCGACGCGCGCGACAACGGGCCGCGCCAGAATCGCCGCAGAAGGCCTGGCTGGGGCCGGAAGGTTCGCGCGGCTGGCGACGCGCAAGGCGCCGACGGTCGGCACGACCGGCAGCGGGCCGCGAACGACCTGCGCGGCGGCCACCTGGTTGACGACGGTCCGATCGCGAACGATGTTGGTCGTCGTCACGGCGCCGCCGGACACGAATGTGTTCTGGTTGACCACCGTCACGTAAGTCCTGTTGACGTAGGTCACATTGGTGACGTTGACGCTGGCGGCTCGCGCTCCCCACCAGGGATTGAACGGATCACGAGGTCCCAGAGGAAACCACCCCACGAAACCGGCTCCGCCAACGGTGATCGAAGCGGAGAAGCCGGGACCGCCGCCCACGAACGCGACGCAGGCGGGAGCATAGGTGACGTAGCGAACCGACGGCGCGACCGGCACCCAGTACCAATGCGAGGAGTAAACGACCCAGCGGCCGTAGTGATAAGGCGCCCAGCCCCAGGGCTCGGCCGAAATCCAGGTCCATCCCCAGGGATCCTGCCAGACCCAGTGGCCGACGCGATAGGGAGCCCAGTCGACGGCCACCGCCGTCGGAGTCCAGACGTGCCCGTACTCCGGGATGTCTTCCCAGCGGCCGGACTCGTCGAGGTCCGCCGCTCCGACGACGTCCGCGTTGACGTACTGGTAGGACGTTGCGCGGGCGGAGCGCGCGATCCGGCCATCGACCCATTGATCCCATCCGTCGCCGCGCGCGGCCGTGCTGATCACGTCGTACCGAGGCGAGTCGATTCCGTCGACGCGGATTTCCTGTCCCCGATGCGCGCTGATCTGGCCTCCTCCGGCCGCGAGCACGACGTTGCCGCGCTGGACGATGACGCGGCTATTGCCGGAATCGTCGACCTCCACCCGGTAGTCGCCACCTTGCTGAAAAGTGATGGCGGAATTCGGCGTGTCGACCTCGAACACATCGTTGTCGCCGATGTTCCCCACGTGAAAGGACACGATGCCGATCTTGACGGCGAACTGCTTCGTGTCCCCGGTCAGGTTGAGCGCGGAGAGCTCTGAATGCGCCCCGACGCGGATGACGTCGCCGCCGTCGGATTCGAGCTCGACGCGGCTTTTCGCGTCGGTGTAGACGCGATCGCCCACGCTCATGGGAACGTTCTGATCCGCCGCCTGCCAGTTGTCCGGATCGTCCCCGCGCGCGAAGGAGACGTTTCCCGAAAGATAGGAGATGCGCGCGACCGTTTGATAACCGACGTCCGCGGCATTCACGTCTCCGTATTCGTCTCGCTGCTGCGCCTGGACGGGGCTGCCGCTCATGAGCGCGACCAGTCCGAACGCGAGAAGGGTTCCCGTTGCCCTTCGGGTCCAGTTCAGTTGGGTTGCTTTCATTGCTGACTCCTCCATTCGCGGGTGGTTAGTGCAAGGTCGATACCGTGTCGGGGAGTTCGGGAATGGGGCCAAGTATCTCTCTGCAAGGGTTTGGTTAATGCGTCTTTTTTCTCCTGGAACCCGGCGGCACCGGCGGCGTCCGCGCAAGGGGTCGGGTGTCCTCCGCGCGCGAAGATCGGTTTTATTCCCCCATAGACTGATTGGCGGTGCAGAACGTTCGGGTGGCGTCGCCGCCTCCACGGCCCCTGATGATTTTCGATGGCGACTGTGGCTTTTGCCGCCGCTGGATCGGGCGGTGGGAGGCGGCGACGGGTGGCGCGGTCGACTACGCCGAGTCGCAGCAGGTCGGGTCGCGATTTCCCGAGATACCCGAAGAGGCCTTCGCGCGAGCGGTCCAACTGGTTCTACCCGACGGCGAAGTCCTCGATGGCGCCGAGGCGGTCTATCGGTCGCTTGCCAACGTGCCCCGCCGCGGCTGGCTCCTGGGGGCGTACCGACGGGTGCCGGGTTTTGCCGCGGTTTCCGAGGTCTCTTACTCGATCATCGCCCGCCACCGGCGCGCCGCGTCGGCCGTGACGACGGCGCTCTGGGGAAAGACGGTCGCGCGCCCGACCTACCGAGTCGCGAGCTCTCTCTTCGTGCGGCTCATCGGCGCCTGCTACCTGGCCGCGTTCGTTTCGCTCTGGACGCAGGTCGACGGTCTCATCGGATCCGATGGCATTCTTCCCGTTGGAAATCTTCTCGACGCCGCTCGATCTCAGCTCGGCGGCGCGAGGTGGACTCTGCTTCCGACGCTCTCGTGGATCGATGGAAGCAACGGCTTCCTCCATTTTCTCTGCGGCGGGGGAGCCCTGGCCGCCCTCCTCGTGGTCCTGGGCTTCTTCACCGCTCCCGCGCTTCTCGTCTGCTGGGCGTTCTATCTCTCCCTCTCGGTGGTGGCGCAGGAATTTCTCCAGTTCCAATGGGATCTGCTTCTTCTCGAAACCGGATTCCTCGCAATCTTCCTGGCCCCGATCGGCCGATGGCGGCTCGGGGGCGCCCACGATGGCCCTCGGCCGATCCGGCTCTTGCTTCTCTGGCTCCTGTTTCGGCTCATGTTCTCTTCGGGGTGGGTCAAGCTGGCGAGCCACGACCCGACGTGGCGAAACCTGTCGGCTCTGACCTACCACTATTGGACCCAGCCGCTCCCTCCCTGGACCGCTTGGTACATGAGCCAGGAACCGGTCTTTCTCCTTCGGCTCTCCTGTCTTCTCATGTTCGTCGTCGAGCTCGGAGCCCCCTTCTTGATCGTCGCGCCGCGTCGGCTGCGTCTCCTCGGATGCGCGGCGATGGTGGGACTGCAGGCGGCCATCGCGCTGACGGGCAACTACGCGTTCTTCAACTTCCTGACGATCGCTCTGTGCCTGCTTCTCGTCGACGACGGGTCGTTCCCCGAACGGACGCGCGAGCGCGCCGCGGCCGACGGGAAAGCGGCTCGAGGGAGTTGGCATCGGGTCGTGACGATTCCGGTCGCCGCGGCGGTCCTTCTCGCGAGCCTCATGGAGTTTGC
>DATDNV010000545.1:0-4776 GCA_036518075.1 Thermoanaerobaculia bacterium | reverse complement strand
ACCGAGATCGAGACGCGGCCGGCGCCCACGGTCGCGAACGGCCTCCGCCTTCCTGCGCTTCCGCCCTGATCCGCGGGCTCTTCGCGCCTGCGGACGGGGACTCGGTCCTGATTCGTGCCACTCTGGGAGGATTATAAACTGCCCCTCCGCATGAAGAACGTCATCGAGTGCGTCCCCAACATCTCCGAAGGCATCGACCGCGAGCGCGTCGAGGCCGTCGCCTCGGCGGTTCGAGCGACCCCGGGCGTGCGTCTGCTCGGCGTCTCGTCGGATCCTTCTCATAATCGCAGCGTCCTGACCTTAGTGGGAGACGGCGACGCCGTGGCGGCGGCGGTGGATTCCCTCTTTGCGGCCGCGCTCCCGCGGATCGACCTGACGCGGCATAAGGGCGAGCATCCGCGGATGGGAGCCGTCGACGTCGTGCCGCTGATCCCGATCCGCGGGGCCACGGTCGAGGACTGCGTGGCTCTCTCCCGGCGAATCGGAGCGTCGATCGCCGAGCGCCATGGTGTCCCGGTATATCTCTATGAGGATTCGGCCTCATCGGAGAATCGCCGGAACCTGGCTGACATCCGAAAAGGGGAGTTCGAAGGTTTCTTCGAGAAGATCCGCGACCCGAAATGGAAGCCGGACTTCGGTCCGGACGCGCCCCACACGACCGCGGGCGTCGTGGCCGTGGGCGCTCGGGCTCCGCTCATCGCGTACAACATCAACCTGGGAACTCGGGATCTCTCGATCGCGGACCGTATCGCGCGTGCGATCCGACACATCGGCGGCGGTTTCCGCTACGTCAAGGCGATGGGTGTGGACCTCGCGGACCGTGGGTGCGTGCAGGTCTCGATCAACATGACCAACTACAAGAAGAGTCCGCTGCATCGCGTCTTCGAATGCGTCCGGTCCGAGGCGGATCGATACTGTGTTCCGGTGATCGGCTCCGAGATCGTCGGATTGACTCCCGCCGAGGCGCTCTTCATGACGGCAGAGCACTATCTGAGGCTGGAGAGCTTCTCCTCCGATCAAGTTTTGGAGATGCGGTTATTGGAGGAATAGCTCACAGCTGTCAGCGGACAGCTTTCAGCCGAAGAAATCCCAGAGATATATCAGATTCGATATTCATTGCTGATGCCGCCGCCTGGAACCGAAAACCGAGAACGATGGGCCCAGCTGATCGCTGTGAGCTGAAAGCTAATCCCGTTCCACCTCGATCCCGTAGCTCTTCAGCTTTCGGTGGAGGTTCGAGCGTTCGACCTGAAGCGCCTCGGCGGTTCGGGTCACGTTTCCCCGATGGCGCTTCAGCGCGGCCAGGATGTAGCGGCGCTCGAAGTCCTCGCGCGCGTCCTTCAGCGGAGCGTTGACGGGCAAATGATCGGAATCCGCTTCCCCGATTGGCAGGTCGTCGGCGCGGATCTCCTCGCCCTTGGTCAGGATGAGAAGCCTCTCGATCAGGTTCTTGAGCTCGCGCACGTTGCCCGGCCACCGGTACGCCTGCAGGGTCTCGACCGCGTCCGGCGCGAGCCGCTTGGGCCGCATGCCGAAGTGGCGGGCGGCCTCGGCCAGAAAGTGATGAGCCATTTGTGGAATGTCTTCCGCGCGCTCGCGCAGGGGAGGCACCTGGATCGGGACGACCGCGAGGCGGAAGTAGAGATCGTCGCGAAACGCGCCGCGCCGGATCTCCGCAGCGAGGTCCTTGTTGGTCGCCGACAGCACGCGCGCGTCCGAAGTGATGGGCTTGGTTCCGCCCACGCGCGTGAATCGGCCTTCCTGGAGCGCTCGGAGCACCTTCGCCTGCGTCCGCGCCGACATGTCGCCGACTTCGTCCAGGAACAGTGTGGCGCCGTCCGCTTCCTCGAACTTGCCGCGTCGATCCTCCGAGGCCCCGGTGAACGATCCCTTCACGTGCCCGAAGAGCTCCGATTCGATCAGCTCTTCCGGAATGGCCGCGCAATTGACCTCGACGAGGGGAAGATCGCCCCGTCCCGAAGATCCGTGGATCGTGCGAGCGACCAGCTCTTTGCCGGTCCCGTTTTCGCCGACGATGAGCACCCGGGCATCGGTCGGGGCCACTCGCGCGATCTCTTCCCGAAGCCGCGACATCCCGGGCGAGCTCCCCAGAAGCTGCGCTTCCAAGGCTGCCTTTCCGCGAAAGGACGTCACTTCGGCGAGCAGGTCCCGGCGCTCGATCGCCTTCAGCGCGGTGAGGATCACTCGCTCCAGGGACAGGGGCTTCTCCAGGAAGTCATAAGCGCCCAGGCGGACGGCGCGCACGGCCGTCTCGACGTTCGCGTGCCCGGAGATCATGACGATGGGGACTTCCTGGGCGCGGGGCCCGACCGCTTCGAGAATCGAAAGACCGTCGCGATCCTTCAGCCAGACGTCGAGGAAAACGACGTCGTAGTTTTCCTCGATCAGTCGCCGGAGCCCCTCTTCGCCTGTTGCGGACGCGGTGACGAGGAAGCCTTCGTCGCCCAGGATCTGCGACAAGGTCTCCCGGATCGCCCTCTCGTCGTCGATCACCAGGATGCGGCGCTTCTTCATGCCGCCGGCAGCTCGATGATGAAGCGCGCGCCGCGGGGCCGGTTCTCCTCGACGCGGATGGTGCCGTTGTGGTCGGCGACGATCCGCGAGACGATCGCGAGCCCGAGGCCGGTGCCGCGCCCCTTGGTTGTGAAGTCGGGGAGGAAGAGCTTCTCGCGGTCGCGCGCCGGAACGCCGCGTCCCGTGTCCGCGACTTCGATCGTGACGCCGTCGGCTCGGTCGTAGAGCCGGACCACGATCTCGCCGGCGTGGCCGCAGGCCTCGAGCGCGTTGTCGAGCAGATTGATGAGCGCCCGCTTGATCTGCTCGGGGTCGAGCAGAACCGTTGCCTGGGCGAGCCGCGATTCGACCCGAATCGCAACGCCTTCACGCGCTCCGTCGAACAGGCGAACCGCCGTGCGGGCGAGCTCCGGCAGATCGGTCGGCTCCGGCCGCATTTCCGGCAGCCTGGCGAAACGGGAGAATTCGTCGACGAGAGACTTGAGAAAGTCGACTTCTTCGACGATGACCTTCGTGCCTCGTTCGATCGCCTGCGGAAGGTCGGGGCCGCCGCTCGAGAATCGCCGCGCGATGCGCTCGGCCGAGAGCCGGATGGGCGTCAGCGGGTTCTTGATCTCGTGCGCGACGCGGCGCGCGACCTCGCTCCAGGCCGCGAGCTTCTGCTCGCGCGCGACGTGCGTGGTGTCCTCGATCGCGAGTACCCAGCCGCGCCGTTCCCCAGCGGACGGCGCCGCGAGGGCCCGTACCGAGACCTCCAGCCGGCGCTCGCCCTCCTCCGCGGGAAGCGCGACTTCACGGGAGGGAGGGACCCCGGGACGCGTCTTCGCTTCCTCGAGCATGGCGGCGATGGGACGCAGATCCGGCCTCTCTCGAAGGCTTTCCAGCGACACGTTGTGCGGGAGCAGCAGCAGCGCACGCGCGGCCGGGTTGCACACGAGCACCTTGCCTTCGGCATCGAACGCAAGAACACCGGTCGTGACCGACTCGAGCACCGTGGCCAGCAGCTGCCGTTCGAGGTCGAGCCGGAGATTCGAGCTCTGCAGGTCTTCGTTCGAGCGGACGAGCGCGTCGCGGGTTTCCTGAAGGCCGGCCGCCATGCGATTGAACGACCCGACCAAGACTTCGAGCTCGTCGGTCGCCGGCGTCTGGACTCGCGCGGACAGGTCGCCGGAGTGCAGCCGGCGCGTCGATTCCGCCAGAGCCGCGATCGGTTCGGTGATGCGGCGGGCGAGCGTCAATCCCGTCCAGAGCGATGCAAAGAGAATCGCGAGCGTGATCAGGAGAAACGTCGAGATGTTCGCCGCCTTGATCGCCGGCTTCTGAACCTCGAGCTTTCGGTATTCGCTCCAGGCCTCGGCGATCGCCGCCATCGTGCGGGCTTCCGACGGCGGGATCCGCACCCCGGCAACCCAGATCGTGTCTCCGAACGCTCGGGCCGCTCGGTATCGGTGGGAGCCGTCGGGAAGAACCTCGATCTTCGAGGCGAGCAGCTGCTCGGCCGGCAGGGCCGGAACGGCCTCGGGATTTTCGGCCGCGATCGCCACCCGGCGATTGCTCTGGTAGATCTCGACCGCGTCGAGCCGGTGCTGTTGCCGAAACCGCTCGAGATCCGCGCCGGTGCTGTGGCGGCTCGCCGCCAGCGAGGTCGCATCCGCGAGCGCTTCGTCGGTGACCCGCTTTTCGGCCATGTCCTCGAGCATGCGCGCTTTGTCGACGACCTCCCGCACCGGCGTCGAGAACCACCGGTCGATCGACCGCTGGAGAAGTCCATTCGCGGTGAAGAACAGCAGGCCGATCGGGATCGCGGTCAGCCCCAGGTAGGTCACGAGCAATCGCGTCTTGAAGCGCGAGCCTAATTCGCCGCGCCGGCGCTCGAGCCAGGCCTTGAAGAGCGTTCGAAAGAACACGAAAAGAACGGCCGCGATGAGTGTGATGTTCAGGTAGGAAAGGACGAAAAGGATCAGGCCACGTGTCACCGTCGCGGGGTCGTCGGCGCGACGCTGCAGAACGGAAACCGCCGCCCAGACGACCAGCACGGCGAGCGCAAGGCCGATGATCAGCCCATTGTCCTTGCGCCGCCGCTGGATCTCGGTCAGCAGCCTCATGGCGCCACCGCTTTGACCTCGAAGCGATTCGATTCCGCCCACTCGGTGCGGGAATCGACGGGGATGATGGTGAACAGGTAGCCGGAATCGAAGGTCGCGCGCATCGTGACGTAGAGGTTGGTCAGGCCGTCGGTGC
>DATDNV010000544.1:0-2099 GCA_036518075.1 Thermoanaerobaculia bacterium | reverse complement strand
GTCCTCCCTTCCTCTCTCCACCTCTCGTCCGCTAGCGGAAGGAATCATCGTGTTGGAAAGCGCAAGCGCCAGAGAGAACCGTCGCCGAGCTCGTGAGGCAAGGGAGGCACCGCTCGAGGAGGGGGTTGCGTTCCGCACCATGCGGAGGGCCGCAAACGAGCAAAAGGCTGGGGCGCAGGCCGAGGATCCGGGGCGTCTGGTCGAGTTCGAGTGCGAATGCCTGAAGGGGGACTGCGAACGCACCGTTCGCGTGCCGCTCTACGTCTACCGCCGCATTCTCGAGGCGGGCGATCAGTATCTGCTTCAGAGCGGCCACCACGCCTCCCCCCGCCACCGCACGATCGTCGCGCTCGGCCTGATGGCGATCGAGGAGGAGGTCTAGTAGGAGACTCGAAGGCGGCCGACCGTGGCCCCATCCGGATGCTCTTCGGCCTCCGCTTCGCCGCCTGTCGCGTCACTGCCGCCAGAGCCACCACGGCGTTCACGAAAATCCTGCAGCACATGGGCAAACAGCGCTGCAATCCCATCCGCATCCAGCCCTGCCGCGTCCGCGGTAGCCAGCCAGCTCAGGAGGGAGCGGCGAAGTCCGGTCAGCTCTGGCAGTCCGACCTGGCTGAGCGTGGCCTCGATGAACGTGCCCTGACCGGGTCGTCCGGCTGCCAGACCCTTGGCCTCCAAGTCCCTGTACGCCTAGCGTCTCCCCGCTCGGCTCCCAAGTGAGAGATCGTCTGCTCTATGCCAGCTGATCGAGTACGAGAACGAGTGCCGCGACGCTTCCCGCGAGCACGACGAGAGCCAGAGCTGCGACGGCCCCCGCGACGAGCTTGAACCTCCGAGGCGTGAATCGCCACGCCAGGGCGACCAGCGCTCGCTTGCCGAACTTTGGGCGAACGAGCCAGAGCCACAGGAGCGCAATCGTGGCCACGAGCCAGCGCGCGGGACGAAACTCGATCCATGCATCGCTACCCGACGCGTGAACACCGAGATCGGGCGGCTTCCGGTCGTTGGGCTGAAGCGGGGAAGGAACGAGCATCGTCGTCACGATAGACGTCGAGGGCCGACGGGCGAGGAATAGCGCCAGAGGAGCGGTGTCCTCCCCGCATGCCGCTAGCCTGCGGCCGGAGCGGCATGGGCCCGGTGGCCCAGCTGGTCTTCAAAACCAGTGCGGTCGTGTAGCCCACGGCTCGGTCGGTTCGACTCCGGCGCCGCTCCGTTAAGAGCCTATTCCGCTAGGCAGGGACCCACGGCCTGACGACGAAGTCGGTCCTCGTCATCCGACGAGGGAGGTAGACGATGGGTCTCGTGGTCAGAGACGACGGCTGGCGCATCCCGGACGAGGTGTGGGAGCAGATGGAGCCGCTCTTGCCGCCGCGGCCAGCGCACCCGCTCGGCTGTCACAACCCGCGCGTCCCCGACCGGGATGCGATGAACGCGATCTTGCTCGTCTTGCGCACGGGGATGCAGTGGAACGCGCTCTCGGCGACCGGGATCTGCTCCTGCTCCTCGGCCTACCGTCGCTTCCGCGAGTGGGCCGAGGCGGGCGTCTTCCTCGAGCTGTGGCGGCAAGGTTTGCTCGCCTACGACGACGAGATCGGAATCGAATGGGAGTGGCTGGCGCTGGACGGCGCGCTCGGGAAGGCGCCGCTGGGAGGGGAGCAGACGGGAGCGAATCCGACGGACAGAGCAAAAAAGGGGCAAAACGCTCACTCCTCACCGAGGGTCAGGGCATCCCGCTCGGCATCGAACCGGCGGGCGCGAACGTCAACGACTTCAAGTTGACCCGAGCGACGATCGAGTCGATCCCGATCGAGCGGCCGAAGCCGACTCCCGAGCGACGTCCAAACGCCGAGCTCAATCAGAGACCAGTAGGAGACGATCGAACGCGCAAGTCTTTGACGCATTCACGCATCTTTCATCTACGGGAAGGAGATTCGGTCGCGGGGGCGGCACGAGGCGCCGGGCGGCACTGTCCGTCGCAGAGGACGAGGACTTAGGGCCTATCCCGCTAGGGCTGCACGACGGGCCTTCTTGAAGGCGATCAGTCCGCAGGCGAGTTGGAGCAGGGCGAGGTGGTTGTCGTCCTTCTTCGACCAGCGGAT
>DATDNV010000543.1:0-5250 GCA_036518075.1 Thermoanaerobaculia bacterium | reverse complement strand
GGCGTCATCCTGCTGGTCGGACGTCTCGCCTCCCGGATCCTTCCGGGACGAGGGAGCGATTTCGTGCTCGAGCTGCCGCCGCTTCGAGTCCCTCACCTGGGAAACATCGCGGTCAAGACTCTGGCTCGCATCGAGTGGTACCTGAAGGAGGCCGTTCCCCTCTTCGTCGCAGGAACCCTGATCCTCTTCGTCGCGGACCGCCTTCGGCTCCTGGGGTCGCTCGAGCGGGCGGCCGAGCCAGTTCTGACGGGCGCGCTCGGACTCCCGCGCGAGACAGCCGAAGCGTTCGTCGTCGGATTCCTGAGGCGAGACTTCGGCGCGGCGGGCCTCTTCGATCTCGCGCGCCACGGCAGATTGAGCTCGGTCCAGATCGTGGTCTCGATGGTGACGATCACGCTCTTCATCCCCTGCATCGCCAACTTTTTCATGATCGTCAAGGAGCGCGGCTGGAAGACCGCCCTGGCGATCGCCGCGTTCATCACACCGTTCGCCCTCGGCACAGGCGCGCTCGTGAATCGCGTCCTCACGGCTCTCGCTGTGGACTTTCGATGAGCGCCGCCGAACGCGGCCTGCCTCCGCTCGAACGAGAGTTCCGGGCCTCAGCGCTCGGAGCGGATGGGACGCTCTTCGCGTGCTCGCTATGCGGCTGCCGCTTTACGCACGGCGGACAGGTCTGCGGCGCTTGCCCGATGTCTACGGGATGTGAGCTCGTCAAGTGCCCGCAGTGCGGTTTCCAGTTTCCCCGAACCTCCTGGATCGCAGACACGCTGTCGAGACTTTGGAAGCAAATCGCGAGGAAACGATCATGAGCCACGAACGAGATCTCGCCGATCAGGACATCGAGGAAGTTGCCGAGGAGCTATGGACGCTCAGCGAACGCGGGAGCGATCGCCTGACCGACCTGCGCGAGGCGACGAAAGTGGCACGGCTCGACTCGGCGCTGGCCGAGCTGGCCCGCCGGGACCTCGCTCGCGTCGTCGGCGGCCGGGTCTTCTTGAGCTCGGATGGGCGCAAGCTCGCTGAGCTTCAGACGCGCCGCCACCGGCTGGGCGAGACCCTGTTCACGACCGTGCTCGAAGTGCGCGACGAGAACGCGGTCAATCGCACCGCCTGCGTCATGGAACACGTCCTCGGCGACGGCCTGACCGATCCGATTTGCGCGTTTCTCGGGCACCCGAAATTCTGTCCGCACGGAAAACCGATCCCCCCCGGTCCCTGCTGCCGTTCGCTGACCCGGACGGTCGAGCCGCTCGTGCAGCCCCTCGATCAGCTCCCCGTGGGATCGCGCGGACGAATCGTTTATATCGTGCCGCGAGAGCCGGAGCGCCTGGTGAAGCTCTCGAGCCTCGGAATCGTGCCAGGCGTCGCCATCCAGCTCCAGCAGAAGAGCCCTGCCACCGTCCTGCGTGTCCATGAAACGACGCTCGCTGTCGACCCGGCAATTGCTGGAGAGATCTACGTCAAGAGGCTGAGCTCCTGAATACGCGTTCGGGTTGGCGAGCGCTGCGCCCCTGCTATTTGACGAGCAGCACCGGACAGCGCGAGAGGATCCCGACCTTATAGCTGATCGTTCCCCAGTTTTCGCCGGGATGGCGCAGCCGCAGTTTGTGCGAGCTCATCACGATCAGGTCCGAGCCACTCTCTCCGGCAAAGCGCAGGATCTCGTTCACCGGCTTGCCGTACGAGATCTGAGTGCGCACTCGCAGGTTCTGTTTCGCGAGCGGAGCGGAAAGCTCGCGCAAACGGTCCCGTGCCATCCTCTCGAGCTTCCGGTAGAAACCCGCGAAAGCCTCCGGCGCCTCCGCATCCACACGCTCGATCACGTGAAGGAGCGTCAGCTGCGCACGGGATGGCGCCGCCAGCCTCGCCGCCGCGCCCACTGCTCGGTGCGCCTTCTTGCCCAGATCAACCGGAACGAGAACGCGGCGGAACATCACCGGGCCGTCGACTTCGCGTGGCGCTGAATGTAGTCGAGAGCGAACTCTCTGAGGTTCGGGCTCTTCATTCCGATCTGCACGGCTTCCGTCTCGGCATCCGGGACGCTCCAGCCGTCGACGAGAACGCGCCGAACCATCCAGAATGCGCCGACTCGATTTCCCGATCCGCAGTGGAGAAAGGCGGGATAGATCGTCGGATCGGCGGTCGCGTTCAAAAAGGCATCGAGCTGCTCGACCTTGGGGTCCGCCGTCTTCACCGGGATCGAGACGTAGCGCAGCCCAAGCTCCCTCGCTGCCGCTTCCTCGGCGGCCGAATCGTATTCGCCCGGCTCCCGCAGGTTCATGATCGTGCGGAATCCCTCGCGGGCCAGGTCGGCGATCTGGCTCACCGTCGGCTGCGCGCCGGTCGCCACCTGCTCGTTCACGCGGTAAAACCGATCGATCGCGTCGGCCCCTCCGGGACGCGCGGCCGCGAGCGCCGCGGCGGCGAAGAGTCCGAGAACAAAAGGCACTCGCCGACGGATCGACGATGCGGGCGTCGAAGCCACCGATCAGCTCCTCTCCAGAAAATCGCGGACGAAATCGGCCTCGGTCAGGATCCCCACCAGGTGCAGCCCTTCCACGACGGGCAGACAGCCGACTTTGTTCTCGAGCAGCATTTCGGCGGCGGTCCGAAGGGGCGCATCCGGCTCGATCGAATCGGGCTCGGTCGCCATGATGTCGCCGATTCTTCTGCGCCGGAGCTCGTCTCGCTCCGCGCTCAGTGGCAGATCGACCAGCGGCCCCAGAGCGGAGCGCGAAAGGTCGCGGTCGGTGACGAGACCGACGAGGTCGCCGTCCGAATCGCAAACCGGAACGTGTCGGACGCGCTTCGAGTCGATCAGGTCGTAGAGCATGGCGAGGCTGTTCTGGGGTTTCAGAGTGAAGACCTCTTCGGTCATCAGGTCCCTGACCGCGCGCTCGCGCATTTTCGACTTCGGAGACGGTTCGGCGCCGGCGACCGACACCGATCCCGCCGCGGTCTTCGACGCATCGAGCAAGAAGCTCCTGATCTGCGGCGCCGCGGCACGCGATCTCGCAATGGTTTTGGACGAAGCCATCGGTCTCCTCCTTTCCTTGTTCCGAGCCAGTTCGCGGCCACCCTTGCTCGCCGCTCGCTTCTCTCGTTTGCGGTGATCTTCGGACATCGGTATCCGAACTCCGATTCGATGCTCTCGGAACTCTCCATCGGAAGGAATGATTCAAATGCATCGAAGGCCGGGAAGGGAAAGCTGGCCCTCGCCTTCAGCCGCGACCGCGGGAACGCTTTACGCTCAGACGGCGATCGGCAGCATCCGTCCGTAGAGCCGTTCCGCGTCTTCCCTTCGGCACAGCTCCGTGCCGGGCCGCATGACACTCGCGGCAGCAGCGGCGACACCGAAGCGCGCCGCCTCCGCCAGCGGCTGGCCCATCCACAGACGAAGAACGATCCCCGCCAGGAGCGTGTCTCCGGCCCCGACGGTGCTCTGCGCCGGAACGGCCGGTGGAACGATGCGCTCGGCGTCTCTCGCGGTCACCAGGAGGATTCCCGCGCCGCCCAGAGAGAGCACGATCGCTTCGCACCGTCCCGCAGCGACGAGCCGGCCGGCCTCCTCCCGAAGGTGCGACTCCTCGGCATCCGCGAGACCCGTGACAGCCTGAAACTCTCGAAGGCTGGGCTTGACGAGAAACACGCCTTCCTCGAGCGCCTGCGCCAGGGCCGGGCCGGAAGCGTCGAGGACCAGCCGCGTCCGGGAACGCCTCGCCCACCGCGCCAGACGCGCGTAAAAGTCATCCGGGACTCCGGGAGGAAGGCTGCCGCTGGCGACGAGAAAGGCAGGCGGCGGAGACAACGACTCGATCTCGTTCCGGCAGCGAGCCCAGTCCTTTTGCGAAAGCGCCGGCCCCGGGAACACGAACCGAAATTGCCTTCCGGTCGATTCTTCGTTGACATTGACGTTCTCGCGGGTCCAGGCTTCGATTTCGACCGGCCTCTGGACGATCCCTTCGTTCTCGAGCAACGAATACAGGAGTGTCCCGGCCGGACCTCCCGCCGGATAGATCGCCAGGGATTCGCCGCCGAGTCGTCGAATCGCGCGAGAGACGTTGATACCGCCGCCTCCCGGCTCGAACCGGGCAGCGCGGCATCGCAGCTTGCGGTCGGAGACGACATGATCGACGCTCGTGCTCTCGTCGATCGCGGGATTCAGAGTGAGCGTGACGATTTCGGCCATCCAATCCTCACGCGAAATGTTGGGCTAAGGCGAGGCTTCGATCGGTACCGGCCGGCGAGCGAGGAGCGCCCGTACTTCATCATCGCCGGTCACAGCGAAATCGTCGTAGAACATGCCTACCGCCTCGAAGAGCTCCGGGGTCTGGAGGCAGACGAATTCGTCGACGCGGCTTCGAAGCTCGAGCACCGTGGATTTCGGAGCGACCGGCACCGCGACGACCAGCCGGCCCGGCGATGCCGAAGCGACGGCCGACACGGCCGCCCGCATCGAGGCCCCCGTCGCCATTCCGTCATCGACCAGGATGACGGTGCGGCCCTCGAGCTCGAGGGCCGGGCGTTCTTCGCGATAAACCTGCTCGCGGCGAGCGAGCTCTCGCCGTTCTCTTCGGCGGACGCCGTCGAGCTCGGATTCGGAAACGCCGAACCGGGCGAGAACACCGGGATCCAGAACTTCCACGTCTCCCGAGGCGATCGCTCCCATCGCGAGCTCCTCTTCGCCTGGCACGCCGAGCTTGCGCACGATGAAGACGTCGAGCGGCGCGCTCAAAGCCTCCGCGATCTCGAACCCGACCGGCACTCCCCCGCGCGGCAGAGCGAGCACGACGACGTCGTCGCGGCTCGCATAATGAGACAGCCTGCGAGCCAGCTGCCGGCCCGCGTCTCTCCGGTCGGAGAAGGCAATCACTACGTCCTCCCCACCGCTTTCGGAAGCCGGTCGCTCAGCAGGCGCGACGGAGAACGTCGTCCACCGTCTCGCTGTGGAAGAGCACGAGAGTCTTGGTTCCGTCTTCCGACTCGATGTCGAGCGCTTCCACGATCCCCTCGTCGGAGATCTCGAGCCACACCTGTCTGGGATTGCGGACTTCGTGCTCGATGTGCCGTTGCGGAGTCCGGCCGACATGGATCGAGATCGGTTCTCCGGTCACGGGACTCGCGACGATGCCTTCCAGCGGCAGATCGCAGGCCTCGACTTGCGAGCCGAAGCGCGGGCTCAGGACTCTCACCGTGACGGGCGAGTCCTCATGCCGGTGGGTGAAATCCCGAAAAAAGTTGAGCCATTCC
>DATDNV010000542.1:0-9544 GCA_036518075.1 Thermoanaerobaculia bacterium | reverse complement strand
AGGCTCGACCTGCTGCGGGGCGTGACCGAGGCGCTCGCGGAAGAAGGGCTCGTCGCGGACACCGCCCAGTCCTTCGCGACGCCCCGGCGGCTCATTCTCGTCCTGCAGCGTCTTCCGGAGAGGCAGAAGGATCGCTCCTCCGAGGTGATCGGCCCTCCGGCTTCCGCGGCGTTCGACGCGGACGGAAAGCCGACGAGGGCGGCGGAAGGATTCGCACGCGCGCAGAAGGTCGACGTGTCGGATCTTGTGGTCGTCGACTCGCCTCGAGGAAAGACGGCTGCGGCACGGCGAAAGATCCCCGGCCGGCCCGCTCGAGAAATTCTCTCGGAAGTCGTCCCCCGCGTCGTCTCCGCGCTCTCCTTTCCGAAGACCATGCGATGGGGAGCGGGCGGGAGCGTCTTCGTGCGGCCGGTCCGAGGCGTGCTGGCGATTCTCGGCGGCGAGGTCGTTCCGATGGAGATTTTCGGAGTCGCCTCCGGAGACGTGACGGTCGGACACCGGCAGCTGTCCGACAGCGAGATTCGCGTGATCAGTCCGGACCAGTACATGTCCGGTCTGCGGGCCGCCTTCGTCGAGCCGGACGGCGAAGCGCGACGCACCACGATTCTGGAGTCGGCGCGAACGCAAGCGCGGGAGGTCGGAGGGACGATCGAGTCCGACGCGGATCTGGCAGGGACGCTCGCGAATCTCGTCGAGTGGCCCGGGACCGTCCGCGGCTCTTTCGATCCGGAGTTTCTGGAGCTCCCCGAAGAGATCACGACGACCGCGATGCGGATCCACCAGAAATATCTGCCGGTGCGCGGGAAGGCGGGGCTGCTGCCGCACTTCGTCGCGGTCATGGACAACACCGAGGACCGGAAGGGTCTCATCGCGAAGGGCAACGAGTGGGTTCTCAACGCGCGCCTGGCGGACGCGCGATTTTTCTTCGAGGAAGATACCCGCGAGTCGCTGGAGTCCCGAATGGGCGAGCTCTCGCGGCTGACCTTTCAGGACCGGCTCGGCGATTACCGCAGAAAGACGGAGCGGGTCCAGGAGCTCTCGGAGACGATTGCCCACGTCGTCGGCCGTCCCGATCTGGTGGAAGCGGTGACGACCGCGGCCCGGCTCTCGAAGCTCGATCTGACGACGAGGATGGTCAAGGAGTTCACGGATCTCCAGGGGGTCGTCGGAGGGATCTACGCCCGCCGCGAAGGCTTCGCGGACGTCATCTGGAAAGCGATCTACGACCAGTATCGCCCTGCCTCGGCGACCGACGATTCGCCTCGCGAAGCCTCCGGCGCGATCCTGACTCTGGCGGATCGGTTCGACACGCTCGCCGGACTCTTCCTGATCGGCCTCGTCCCGACGGGATCGAAGGATCCTTACGGCTTGCGGCGGGCCGCGCTAGGCATCGTCTCGGTCGTCCTCTCGAGACGCTGGCGCCTGGACTGGAAGCCGGTCGCGCGCAAGGCGCTGTCTCTCTATCCTTCCGAGGCCGCGACGATCGGCGCCGATGCCGCGCTCGCCGAGCTCGAGCGTTTCTTCGCCGAGCGGCTGCGCAACCTGCTCGAGCGGCGCGGCCACACGTTCGACGAGATTTCGGCGGTCACCAAAGTCGGAGTCTGGGACTTCGCGGACGCCGCGGAGCGCGCGCTCGCGCTGTCGGAGGCGCGGCGGGAGATGGACTTCCGCGCGCTGATCCTGGCCTTCAAGCGGATTCGCAACATCGTGGAAGGCGCCGAGCCCGGCCCTCCGCAGCTCGACGCGCTGACGGAAAACGCCGAGCGCCAGCTCGCCGCCGATTTTCTGCAGGCCCGCCAGACCATCGAGCAGATGGCGGGCGCGCGCCGCTATCGCGAGGCCATGGAAATGATCGCCTCGATCGCGCCGTCGCTCGACCGATTCTTCGTCGAAGTGCTCGTCAACTGCCCCGACGAAGCGGTCCGGCGAAACCGGCTTGCTCTCTTGAACGCGATTCAGAAAGAATTTTCGCGGTTGGCCGATTTCTCGGAAATCGTGGTGGAGAAGTAACCCGTCTTCCGTTTCCGAAACGGACGGCGGACAGGATTAACCGACAAATCACTGGGGGCTTCTGGTGAAACGCGTTTTCTTTTTCGGTAACGGGGCCGCGGAAGGAGCGGGCCTCGGCAAGGAACGGCTGGGCGGCAAAGGGGCGGGGCTGGCCGAGATGACCGCGCTCGGCATTCCGGTGCCTCCCGGCTTCACGATCGAAACGGGCGTCTGCGCGGACTACACGCGAGACGGCAAGGTCGACGGCCTCGAGAAGGAGGTCGACGAGACGCTCGCGCGGCTGGAGAAAGCGGCGGGCCGCCGTTTCGGCGATCCGCGCAATCCGCTTCTCGTATCCGTGAGATCGGGAGCCCGTTCCTCGATGCCCGGGATGATGGACACGATCCTGAATCTCGGCCTGACGTCCAAGACGATCGGCGGCCTGGCCGCGATGTCGGGCGAGCGCTTCGCCCTCGACTGCCGGCGCCGTTTTCTCCAAATGTACGGCGACGTCGTTCTCGGCGTTTCGAAAGAGGAGTTCGAAGAGGTCCTCTCGGCGAAGCGGCAGGCGAGGGGCGTCGCGTCCGACGCGGAACTGACGGCGGAAGACCTGTCCGACATCGTGCGCCGGCACGAGGCGATCATTCGCAAGCACACCGGCAAGGATTTCCCCGACGAGCCGCGCGAGCAGCTCTGGGGAGCGGTGGGCGCGGTCTTCCGCTCCTGGAACAACGAGCGGGCGAAGACCTACCGGCGCCTGCACCACATTCCGAACGACTGGGGCACCGCGGTCAACGTGCAGACGATGGTCTTCGGCAACCGCGGCGAGACCTCGGCGACCGGCGTCGCGTTCACTCGCGATCCGTCAACCGGAGAGAGAAGGTTCTTCGGAGAGTTCCTGCCCAACGCTCAGGGAGAAGACGTGGTCGCCGGGATTCGGACTCCGCGGCCGCTCAACGCCGACGGCTCGGGCCGATCGCTCGAAGAGACAATGCCGCAGGCCTATCAGGAGCTTCTTCGGGTTCGAGACCTCCTCGAGACCCGCTTTCGCGACATGCAGGACATCGAGTTCACGATCGAGGAGGGAAAGCTCTATCTGCTCCAGACACGCAACGGCAAGCGGACGGGCTTCGCCGCCGTCCGCGTCGCGACCGAGATGGTGGACGAGGGTCTGATTTCCGAGAAAGAGGCGGTCTCGCGCGTCGAGCCCGAGCAGCTCGTCCAGCTTCTCGCTCCGATCTTTCCATCGCAGGAGAAGCAGGCGGCGGTTTCGGCCGGGCGTCTGCTCGGCAAGGGGCTTCCAGCCGGTCCCGGCGCGGCTTGCGGCCGCATCGCGTTCACCGCCAAGCGCGCGGTCGAGATGGCGGGCAAGGGCGATCCGGTGGTCCTGGTGCGGGTCGAGACCTCCCCCGAAGACATCGCGGGGATGAGCGTCTCGGCCGGGATTCTCACCACGCGCGGGGGCGCGACCTCTCACGCGGCGGTCGTGGCGCGCGGGATGGGGAAGACCTGCGTCGTCGGCGCCGGGGAGATCACGGTCGACTACGGCAAGGGCGAGCTCCGCTCGAAAACCGGCTCGGAGAAGGAAGGGGACTGGGTCTCCATCGACGGGACTTCGGGCGAAGTCATTTCCGGCAAGCTGCCCACGCGTCCGTCCGAGGTGCTCCAGGTCTTCGTCGAAGAGACGATGCGCCGGGAAGACTCGTCGATCGCTCGGTCGTTCGCGCGTCTGCTTTCGTGGGCGGACCGGGAGCGCCGCCTGGGCGTGCGCGCCAATGCCGACACGCCGACCGACGCCCGGGTCGCGCGGGTGTTCGGGGCCGAGGGGATCGGCCTGTGCCGCACCGAGCACATGTTTTTCGAGGAGTCGCGCATCCTGGCGGTGCGGGAGATGATCCTCGCGGAAAGCGTGGACGGCCGCCGGGCGGCTCTCGCCAAGATCCTGCCGATGCAGCGCGACGACTTTCGCGGCATCTTCCGCGAGATGGGCGAGCGCCCGGTCACGATCCGTTTGCTCGATCCGCCGCTTCACGAATTTCTGCCGAACGAGGAAGGCGCGTTGGCCAAGACCGCGGCGGATCTGAAGGTCTCGCCGCAGAAGCTCAAGGAGCGGGTGGAGGCTCTGCACGAAGCGAACCCCATGCTCGGCCACCGCGGATGCCGTCTCGGTTTGACGCACCCGGAGATCTACGAGACGCAGGTGCGCGCGATCTTCGAGGCGTCCGCCGCGGCGATTCGGGAGGGTGAGAAGCCCAACCCCGAAATCATGATCCCGCTGGTCGGAACGAAGATCGAGTTCGACCGGCTGAAAATCCTCGTCGACGAGACGGCCAGGAAAGTCGCCGCTGAGCTCGGCGTCTCCGTCTCCTACAAGGTCGGTACGATGATCGAAATCCCCCGGGCCGCCCTTCGCGCCGACGAGATCGCGGAGAAGGCCGACTTCTTCTCCTTCGGGACCAACGACCTGACCCAGATGACTTTCGGGTACTCGCGCGACGACGCCGCATCCTTCCTGCCGGCCTATATCGAATCCGGCATATTGCCCGAGGACCCTTTCGCGAGCCTCGACCAGTCCGGAGTCGGAGAACTCGTGGCGATCGCAACCGAGCGCGGCCGCCGGACCAGCCCGAAGCTCAAGGTGGGTGTCTGCGGCGAGCACGGCGGCGACCCGCGATCGATCGAGTTCTTCCACAAGACCGGACTCGACTACGTCTCCTGCTCTCCCTTCCGGGTTGCGGTGGCGCGCCTGGCGGCCGCGCAGGCGGCGCTGTCGGAGGGAAAGGCCGGAGTATCTTCGACCGCATGATGGGAAGCGCGTCGAGCTCTCCTGACGAATGTTCGCGTTAACGCTCGCCTTGCTCTTCGCGACGAAACCGGTCTCCGCGGATCTGATCGTCACGTCGGCAAAGGTCTGGACCGGCGATGCCGTTCATCCGGAGGCCCAGGCTCTCGCGGCGCGCGGGGGACGAATCGTCGCCGTCGGATCCGACTCGGAAATCGCCGCGCTGCGAGGGCCGAAGACCGTCGTGATCGATGGACGCGGCCGGCGCGTCGTGCCCGGTTTCATCGACGCACACACCCACATGGCGATGGGCGGCTTCAACCTCCTCGCTCTGGACCTGCGCCAGACGAAAGATCCCGAGGATTTCACCCGACAGCTCGCCGCTTTCGCCGCGAAGAAGCCACCGGGCCAGTGGCTGACCGACGGCGCCTGGGATCACGAGCAGTGGAATCCTCCCCGGCTTCCCACGAAGGCGATACTCGATCCCGCCACTGGCGACCGGCCGACCTGCCTCGCTCGGCAGGACGGCCACATGGTCGTGTGCAACAGCCTTGCCCTGAAGCTCGCCGGCATCACGCGGGAGACTCCCGACCCGCCGGGCGGAGTCATCGTGCGCGACTCGTCGGGCGAGCCGACGGGAGTCCTCAAAGACGCGGCGATGGGAGCGATCGACAACGTCCGCCCCGCGCGCACCCAGGCCGAGCTTCTCGAAGCGCTGCGCACAGCGATGAAGCATGCGGCGTCGGTCGGCGTCACGTCGGTTCAGGATCTGCCGGGAACGCCGGGCGACCTCGCGGCCTGGGAGGCGCTGCGAGACGCGCGGGAGATGACGATCCGTGTCAACTATCGGCCCTCGCTGTCCAACTGGGAGGAGGCCGCTCGCAAGCGCGCCTCCATGAAACAGGACGAATGGCTGCGCGTGGGCGGCGTCAAGGGCTTTGCCGACGGCTCGCTCGGCTCCTCGACTGCGCTCTTCTTCGGTCCCTACAGCGACGACCCGAAGAACTCCGGCGTCTTCAACGCGGAAGCGATTCCGCTCGCGCGCATGGAGGAACGGGTGCGAGGTGCGGACCGCGCCGGACTCCAGGTCGAGATTCACGCGATCGGCGACCGCGCCAACGCGGAGATCCTCGATCTCTACGAGCGGGTCTCGCGAGCGAACGGCCCGAAGGACCGCCGCTTTCGGATCGAGCACGCGCAGCATCTGAGGCCGGCGGACATTCCCCGCTTCGCGAAGATTCCCGTGCTCGCGTCGATGCAGCCCTACCACGCGATCGACGACGGCCGCTGGGCACAGAAGCGCATCGGGGACGAGCGCTGCCGGACGACCTACGCGTTTCGCTCGCTGCTCGACGCCGGGGCCCGGCTCGCCTTCGGATCGGACTGGGACGTCGCGCCGCTGTCCCCGATCGCCGGCACCGACGCCGCGGTCACACGCCGAACCCTCGACGGGAAGAACCCCGGCGGCTGGTTTCCGGAGCAGCGGATCACCATCCAGGAAGCGCTCCGGACTTACACGGCCGGGGGAGCGTATGCCGCATTCGAAGAGACGGAGAAGGGGAAGCTGGCGCCCGGCTACCTCGCGGACTTCGTTCTGCTGTCCCGCGACATCCTGGAGATTTCACCCGCGGAGATCGCCGGCGTGTCGGTCGACGCGACGGTCGTCGGCGGAAACGTCGTCTTCCTGCGCGGCAGTCCCTGAAGCTCCTCCCGCGCAGGGGCGGCCATTCGGGCCCTCCTCCGTTGGAATTCTGAGAGACTAGGAAAGCGCGGGACATCGTGTCCAAGATTCACCGCCTCTCGAGCAGCGTCATCGACCGGATTGCCGCCGGAGAGGTGGTCGAACGTCCGGCATCGGTCGTCAAGGAGCTGATCGAGAACGCGCTCGACGCGGGAGCCCATCGAATCGACATCGAGATCGAGGGCGGCGGCGTGGCGCGCGTCCTCGTGCGCGACGACGGCGGCGGCATGTCGGGCGAGGACGCCCAGCTCTCTCTGGAGCGGCACGCGACGTCCAAGATTTCCTCGGACGCGGATCTCGCGTCGGTCGCGAGCTACGGATTTCGCGGCGAGGCTCTGCCCTCGATCGCTTCCGTGTCGAAGCTGACTCTGACGACATCCGACGCGTCGACCCCCGAGGCTGCCCGGATCACCTCCGAGTACGGCGGTCCTCTGTCCACGCAGCCGGCCGCGCGGCCCCGAGGGACCGACCTGCTGGTGGAAGGGCTCTTTGCGCGCACGCCGGCGCGGCGCAAGTTCCTGTCGACGCCGGAAGCGGAAGGGCGCGCCTGCGCCGCTGCGGTGACGCGCGCCGCGCTCGCTCATCCTGCCGTCGCTTTCACGCTCCGCTCCAACGAGCGGGAGCTCCTCGACGCCCCCGCGGCCGCGAACCGGGCGGCGCGGATCCTTCAGCTCTTTGGCCGCGAAACGCTGGGGGAGCTCGAGGAGTTCGAGGCGCGATCCGGCCTCTTGAGGCTCTCGGGATACGCGACGCGAGGACCGGTCACGTTCCCGACCCGGCGTTTTCAGTACCTCTTCATCAACGGGCGTCCCGTCGAGGATCGCGCGCTCTCCCGGGCGATCAGCCAGGCGTCGCGCGACGCGATTCGCACCGATCGCCATCCCGGGCTTTTCCTGTTCGTGACCGCGGACGCCGGCGCTGTCGACGTCAACGTGTCGCCGGCGAAGACGCAGGTCCGATTCTCCGACGCGGGCACGGCATTTCGCCTCGTCTACCATTCGGTCCATTCGGCGCTCCTGGCAGGTAAGGAGGAGCGGCGCCTGAGGCCGGTTCCGGCCGAGCCGCCGCAGAGCTCGGTGTCCGAAGAGGGCGAGACATACGGCGACGCGCCCGCCGCCGCGACGGGAGGCCGGCTGACTCCCGCCGGTGGACGCGAGCCCGTGCGGACGCCGGCGCCTCCGATGGAGAAGAAACCTCCGGAGATCGTGCCGATCGGGCAGCATCGAGAGTCCTACATCCTCGCTTCCGGCGCCGACGGTCTTCTCGTGATCGACCAGCACGCGGCTCACGAGCGAATCCTCTATGAGCGTCTGCGCGATCGGATCGCTTCTGGCCGCGTGCTGTCCCAGAAGCTCCTGATGCGGGCGCTCTTCGAGGCGACACCGGAGGAGGCGGAGACGCTCTCGGCGCGGTGGGAGGAGCTCGCGGCGGCCGGCTTCGAGATCGAACCGATGTCGGGACGCTCCTACGCGATCGCCGCGCTTCCCGCCGAGGGGACCGACCGCGCGCCCGGCGACACGTTGAGAGCCGTCTTGACCGAGCTCGCCGACTCGGGCT
Organism: Thermoanaerobaculia bacterium; assembly: GCA_036518075.1. GTDB lineage: Bacteria > Acidobacteriota > Thermoanaerobaculia > UBA5066 > Gp7-AA6 > DATDNV01. Next base: position 1,475 of record DATDNV010000542.1, on the reverse strand, counting down.
CGGCGGAGCTCGCCGACCGGCGAGACCGCCTCTGCGCGAGCGTCGCATGCCGCTCGGCCGTCACCATCCGATACCACCTCGCTTCGGAGGAGATCCGGAGACTTCTTCAGGACTGGGTCAAGACCGCGGACCGATTCACCTGCCCGCACGGGCGTCCGGTGGTGCTGTCGATGAGCGAGGAGGATCTGGAGAAGTTCTTCAAGAGAAGATAAAGGTTCGAGGTTCGCATTATATCAGATCTGATATAAGCCCAAGGACTTCGGGCTTAATCCCCGATCGGCCCCGGCGTGAGCGCAAAGCTCTTGCGCTTGATGCGTCCCACGCAGGCGGTGTCGAGCTCCCGAGTGGTTCCCCGATCGACGAATTCGGCGAACAATCGGTCCAGACACTCGGTTCCCTCCAGGCCTTCGAAGCCGTGGCCGCCGTGCGGGACGATGATGTGAAGGCTGCGCGAGAGAGACTTCGCCACCGCGCTGCCGTCCGAGGGGGGCGTCACCGGATCCCACGCGCCTGAGACGATCAGGACGGGAGTCTTCCCGTGGACAGGTCGCGCATATCCCGCTGGAATCTTCCCTTGGGGCCAGAGGGAACACGCGTTTCTCTGCTGCCGCAGCCGATAATCGCCGAGAAAAGTTCCCGCAGCCGCCCGTTCGCCTTCACCCGGCGCGATCCAGGGCACGTCCTCCGCGCACGTCACCGACAGGTACATTCCGTTCGACCCGCCGGCGACCAGCTCTCGGCGGGAGAAGAGCGCCCGCTCCGCGAGAGGCGTGAAGTTTCCAAGCGAAGCCTGATGCAGCACGGCCGGGAGGTCGTCCGCCGACGACGGGTCGTACATCATGTAGCGGATCGCCTCGGCCGCGAGGTCTCGCGACAACGTCACGGTCTTCGCGCCCGACTGGCGATCCTGGATGTCGACGCGCGCGGGCTTCGAAGCGAGGGATTCCAGCACGGCGTCCGCCTCGCTTCGGATGTTGGGGAAGGCGGCGAGACACTCGGCGTCGGCGGTGCAATCGCCGAGCACTCCGTCGAGCGCACGCTGGGCGGTTTTGGGGAACGCGAGCGGCATGCGGGCGTTCGTCGGCACGGCGCCCACGAGGATTGCCGTGCGGACGTGCGCGGCATGGCCCCGGATGTAAACGAGGGCCGCGCGCGTCCCGTAGGAGCCGCCGAGGAGGTTCACGCGCGGGTAGCCGAGCGCGGCGCGGACCTCGTCGATGTCGTCCATCGCGATGGGAGTCGTGTATTGAGTCAGATCCGCGTCCCGCTCGAGCTCTCTGCGGCAGTCCCGGACGGCCGCCTCGGGAAAGAAATCCTCGAGAAAACTCTGTGGATCCTCGGGAGGCCGGAAGAGCGTGCAATGGAGCGGATGAGAACCGCCCGTCCCCCGCTGGTCGATCAGAACGAGGTCCCGCCGCCGCAGTATGGCCTCCAGACCCTTGGCCAACCCCGGAGCGTCTTCGGTCGCCGATCCG
>DATDNV010000541.1:0-11006 GCA_036518075.1 Thermoanaerobaculia bacterium | reverse complement strand
TATCTCCGCGCCCGTTCGCCTGATAGCCTCGCCGCGTGGCGAACCGCTCCGAACGGTTGTCGGAAAACGTTGCGGGGAAGTTCTACGTCGACAGTCAGTGCATCGACTGCGACGTCTGCCGCGTCACTGCGCCGGAGAGCTTTCAGCGCAACGAAGAGAAGGGCTACTCCTACGTCTATCGCCAGCCAACGACCGCCGAGGAGCATGCGCAGTGCGAGGAAGCGATGGACTGCTGCCCGGTCGAAGCGATCGGGGAGGACGGGGAGTAGTTCTCAGCTCGTAGCTATCAGCTTTCAGCCATGGTCGGTCCGGAGAGTCGTGTTCGGCGGTGAGCTGAAAGCTGACAGCTGAAAGCTCGAGCGACTACGAAGGCGTGAGCGTTCTGAAGTATTCGATCGTTCTCTTCAATCCTTCTTCCAACTTCACTTTCGGCTCCCATCCGAGCCTCGTTCTCGCGCGGCTGACGTCGGGCTGACGGACGCGCGGGTCGTCGACCGGCAACGGCTTGAACACGATCTCGCTCGAACTTCCGGTCAACCTCCGGATCGTCCGGGCGAACTCGAGTACGGAGAGCTCCGACGGGTTGCCGATGTTGATGGGATCGGTCTCGTTCGAGATCAGGAGGCGGTAGATGCCCTCGATCAGGTCGGCGACGTAACAGAAGGAGCGCGTCTGGGAACCGTCGCCGAACACGGTCATGGGCTGGCCCGCGAGGGCCTGAGAGATCAACGCCGGGACGACCCGCCCGTCCCTGGGCCGCATTCGCTCGCCGTACGTGTTGAAGATCCGAACGATGCGTGTTTCGACGCCGTGAGCGCGCTGATAGGCCATCGTCATCGCCTCGGAGAAGCGCTTGGCTTCGTCGTAGACGCCGCGTGGTCCGATCGGGTTCACGTTGCCCCAGTACGTTTCGGGCTGCGGATGAACGAGAGGATCTCCGTAGACTTCGGAGGTCGAGGCGAGAAGAAAACGGGCCTGCTTCGCCATGGCGAGTCCCAGCGCGTTGTGTGTGCCGAGCGAGCCGACCTTCAGCGTCTGGATCGGCAGCTCCAGGTAGTCGATCGGCGACGCGGGCGAAGCGAAATGAAGGACGGCGTCGAGCGAGCCGTCCACGCGAATGAACTGCGTGACGTCATGCTTTATGAACCGAAATCGCGACTGTCCGTCCAGGTGCGCGAGGTTGCGAAGGTTGCCCGTGAGCAGGTTGTCCATCGCGATGACCTCGTGGCCCTCCGCGAGGAGGCGGTCGCAAAGATGACTGCCGAGGAAGCCGGCGCCGCCAGTGACGAGGATTCTCATGGGAGACAGTGACTTCAGAGACTTCCTTATGGTCTTCCCACGCTCGTGTAGGTCCAACCGCCCTCGCGCATCTCCTCCGGGTCATAGACGTTGCGCAGGTCGATCATCGTCTTGGATTTCAGAGCTGCTCCCAGCCGATCGAGATCCAGCGCACGAAACTCGTTCCATTCGGTGGCGAGGACGAGAAAGTCCGCGCCCGCGGCGCAGTCGTAGGCGTCCTTCGCGAAGATCAGCTCCGGGAAGACGGTTCGGGCGTTCTCCATGGCGGCCGGGTCGAACGCGCGAACGCGCGCTTTTTCTCGCAGGAGGTCTCCGACGACCGCGAGAGCCGGGGACTCGCGGATGTCATCGGTCTCGGGCTTGAAGGACAGGCCGAGAACCGCGACGGTCTTTCCGCCAACCGATCCCGCGGTCGAGCGGATTTTCTCGATCATACGGGCTTTGGTCGCGGCGTTGACGCGGGTCGTCGCCTCGATCAGCTCGAAGACGTAGCCGCGCTGCCTCGCGAGATCGGCCGCCGCGGCCGTGTCCTTGGGAAAGCAGGAGCCGCCGAAGCCCGGCCCGGGAAGCAGAAACCGGGAGCCGATGCGCGGATCGAGCCCCATCCCGGTGGCGACGTCCTCGACATCCGCCCCCATGAGCTCGCACAACTTCGCGACCTCGTTGATGAAGGAGATTTTGACGGCGAGAAACCCGTTCGAGGCGTATTTGATGAGCTCGGCGGAGGCGACGTCGGTGATCACGAAAGGCGTCTCGCGCTGGAAGAGCGGCTTGTAGATCTCCTTCATGATCTCGATCGCCTTCTCGTCCGAAGCGCCGATGACGATCCGATCCGGCTCGAGAAAATCGCCCACTGCAGAGCCTTCGCGGAGGAACTCCGGGTTCGAGACGATCGAGAACGGATACTTGCCGTTCTTGGTGCGGATGATCTCCTCGATCATCTTGCCGGTCCCCGTCGGAACGGTCGACTTGGTGACGACCACCTTGTAATCGTTCATGTGCTCGGCGATCGCTTCCGCCACTTCTCGCACGAAGGACAGGTCCGGAGAACCGTCCGGCCTGGGAGGAGTGCCCACCGCGATGAAAACCGCGACCGCGTTCTGAATGCCGGCGGCCAGATCGGTCGTGAATCGCAGCCGCCCCTTGCGCTCGTTCCGGGCGACGAGCTCCTCGAGGCCGGGTTCGTAGATCGGGATGATTCCCTTTTCGAGCGCCGCGATCTTCGCCTGGTCCTTGTCGACGCAGATCACGTTCATGCCGAGATCGGCCAGACCGGCCCCGGTGACCAGCCCCACGTAGCCCGTCCCGACCATGCAGATGTTCATTGGACGTCTCGGACGCGCTTCTCGATTACGATTTTCCGGCACCGGGGCCCCGATCGAGCCGTTCCCGCGGCCGATGATCGCCGATTCATCTACTGGGGCGTGGGCGTCGGGGTGTAGACCATCAGAGGCAGCGCCGTCGCGGTGAGCGCGTCATGGTATTCCTTCTTGATCCCGGACTTTTGCCGATCCTTGATGAGCCAGCGCAGGATGGCCGATTCGTCTACGCCGACGACGAGCCGATTCGCCGCGTCGAAAATCGCCGGGTCGTTGATGAGCTTGCCGGCGGTGCCCGTTCCTTCGTCGAGCTTGCGGCCGATCGAGTTGAGCCGGTCTGAGAACTCGCGCAGGTTGCGCGTGATCTCTTTGCCGGTCCTCTCGTCGTGGAGGAGAAGCGGAATGGTCCCGTCGCCCTTTTCAAGCTGTTGCACGACCTTGCCCAGCGACGCCGAGGCCACGGAGAGGTTGTCGAGAAGCTGGTAGACCTTTTTCTTGCCCTCCGGATCCTGGAGCAGCGCCGAAATCACGCCCGAGTTGGATTGGAGATCGGAGTCGATCTTGGTGAAGACGTTCTGCATGGAATGGAGAGCCATGCGAATCGAATCTGCGGTCTCCTTTCCGTACTTCTCGTCGATGAGCAATTGCCCGACGAGGCCCTTGCCCTGCTCGACCTTCCGGATGACCGCCGTCAGAGACGCCAGAGTCGCGTTCAGGCTGTTCCCCAGGCGCTCGCTCTCTTCGCTGTCGGTCGTCAACGCGCCGAGGAAGCCTTTGCCCTGCTCGGTGCGTCCGAGGATGTTCTTGAGCGACCGGGCGATCGCCGAAAGGTCGGTGACCAGATCGCCGCTGCCCTCGAGCAACTTCTCGATCCCCGCGCCGGGAGCCGCCGGGATCTGGCCCCCCACCTCGACCTCCGGCTCTTCCGCAGTCCCTCCGGCGAGGTCGATGTACTTGTCGCCCAGGAGTCCGATCGTCTTGATCGACGCGCGCGTTCCCTTGCGGAGCCGCGGCGCCGCCCTCCGGTCGACGTCGTACACGACGCGGACCGTGCGGTCGGCCGGATCGGGCGTCAGGATGACTTCGAGCACGCTGCCGACGGTCACCCCGTTCAATCGCACCGGGTTTCCCGGAACGACGCCCTCTGCCGAGTCGAACCGTGTTTCATACGGGAGCTTCTTACGGAAGAGGTTGGCGCGCTTGCCGACCATGAAGACCGCGATCATGACGGCAAAGAGCGCGAAGAGAACGACGATTCCGACGCGGAATCTCCGTCCGACCTGCGTTTCAGCCATTCGTTTAGTTCTCCCTTACGACCGGAACCATGCCGGTCCCGCATGGAAAGCCCATCGCGCGGAAATAGTCCTGGAGAATGGGTTGAGTGCTTCGCGCCGCGGCGCTGAACGTCCCGACGAACTGAAAGCGGCCCTGGTGAAGAAAGGCCACACGGTCCGCCACCGTGCGCGCCATGACGACGTCGTGAGTCACGACGACCGAGGTGATCTTCAGCCGGATGTTGAGGTCTTTGATCAGCTGCGCGATCTTCTCCGAGCTGACCGGATCGAGCCCCGTGGTCGGCTCGTCGTACAGAATGATCTCCGGCTCGAGCGCGATCGATCGGGCGAGAGCGACTCTCTTGCGCATCCCTCCCGAAAGCTCGGATGGCATCTTCTTCTGAATTCCGGGCAAGCCGACCATCCCGAGCTTCTCCGCCACGATCCGTGTGACCTCTTCGGGAGGTTTGTCCGTGTGCTCCACGACCGGAAATGCGATGTTCTGCTCGACGTTCATCGAGTCAAAAAGCGCGCCTCCCTGAAACAGCATCGCAGTCCGCTGACGCACGGGAGTCAGCTGTTCCTCGGTGAGACCCACGACGGATTTGCCGAAGACAAACACGTCGCCTTCGTCGGGCTGGGTCAGGCCGTTGATGTGGCGAATCGTGACGCTCTTGCCCGTGCCCGAGGGTCCCAGAACGCAAAGGACCTCGCCGCGGTTGATCTTCAGATTCACGCCGGCCAGGATCTCCTTGTTGCCGTAGCGCTTCCAGACGTCCTTGAACTCGACGACCGTCTCGGGGGCCGTTTCGGGCTGCAGCGGAGTGGCGGCGGCAGTGCTCATGCGCGACCTCAAATAGCCAGAAAGAGTTTGGTGAGGAAGAAGTCCGACACGAGAACGCAGATCGACGCGAGAACGACGGTGCGCGTGGTGGCGACGCCCACCGACGCCGCACCGCCTTCGACCCGCAGGCCGTTGGCGCAGCCGATGACGGCGATCTCGAATCCGAAGAAGAAGGTCTTTCCCAGTCCGCTCATGATGTCCGAGATTTGAAGCTGTTGCCAGATGCTTCCCAGATAGTCCTGCACCGTCATTTGCAGCTCGGTGATGGCGATCCCGAGCCCTCCCAGAATTCCGAGGAGATCCGCGAGCGCCGTCAGGACCGGCATCATGAAGACGGTCGCGAGGACGCGGGGAACGACCAGGCGCCGCTCTGGGGAGATCGCCATCGACCGCAAAGCGTCGACCTGCTCGGTGACGGTCATGGAACCGAGCTCGGCCGTGATCCCGGATCCCACGCGCCCTCCGACCATGAGCGCCGTCAGCACCGGCCCGAGCTCGCGCACGAGGGAGAGGGCGACGACGCGGCCAACGAAGAGCTTTCCGCCGAATGCGGAGAGGGAGTAGGCGGTCTGAAGGGCGAGCACCATCCCCGTGGAGAAGGCCGTGATCCCCGTGATCGAGACCGACTTGACGCCGATCTCGTCCAGCTGCTTCAAAAGCTCCAGCCGGTAGAACGGGCGGGTCACGACGCCGACGAAGACCTGCCCGGCGAGCTCGGCCAGGTACCCGATGTACTCGAGCGTCGTCTGACCCTTGCGCCCGAAGCGGTCGACGAACCGCAGCCAACGGATGTTGCGGTAGAAGACGGTGGTCGCCGACGGTTGGGGAGCAGTCATGTTTTTGGGGGAGGATTCTATCCAAAGAGGGAATCCGGCCGTTCCGCACTAACATCGACGACGATGCGGTTTCTCCGGTCTCTCTTCGTCTGGCTGGGGATCGCGGTCTCGACGGCCGGCTTTGGACTCCCCGCGATCCTCGCGGCCTATGTCCCGCCTCGGGGCGACTGGTTCCTGAGCTTTGCCCGCGGCTGGTCGCGCACGATCCTCGCCTTTTCTCGCATTTCGGTGACGATGCGTCACGCCGAGCGCCTCGCGCCTGGGCGCAGCTTCGTCGTGGTCTCGAATCACGAGAGCTACGCGGATGTCCTCGTCCTTCTCTCCCAGCTTCCCATGCAGGTTCGCTTTCTCGCGAAGCGAAGCATCTTTCGCGTCCCGATCCTCGGATGGTCCATTCACGCGGCCGGGTTCGTGCCGGTCGACCGAGGGGACGCGGCGCGATCCGTTTCGACCGTTGATACCGCGCTGAAGCGGCTGAGGTCGGGGAAATCGCTGGTCGTGTTTCCCGAAGAAACGCGCACGCGAACGGGCGAGCTGGCGCCGTTCAAGAAGGGCGCCGCCCTGCTGGCCTTGAAGACCGGGCATCCGCTGCTGCCGGTCGGGATCGCCGGCACGCGGAACGTGCTTCCCCGAGGCGCATGGAACATGAAACCCGGCCGAGTGGTCCTCGCGATCGGGACGCCGATCGAAGTTGCCGGACGATCCGCCAAAGACCGGAGCGAGGTGATGCGCCAGATGGAGGAAGCGGTGACCACGCTGCGGAGCGAGGCGGCGGCGGTACTGTCAACTTAGGACTCGCGGGTCAAGATCGCAGAGCTGTTATCCTCTGAAATCGAGATGGCAACCGCCGCGGATCTGACGGAAGAAAAAGTCCTCGAGGTCCTCAAGACCGTTCGGTTTCCGGGGCTTTCGCGCGACATCGTCTCTTTCGGCTTCGTCAAGGACGTGGCCGTGGGCGGAGGAAACGTCTCCCTGAGGCTCGAGATCACCACCGAGTCTCCACGCGCCGCCGAAGAGATCAAACGCGACGCCACCGAGAAGCTGCGAGCGCTCCCGGGAGTCTCGGCGGTCACGATTCGGCTGGAGGTCCAGCCTCCCGGCCCTTCGGCGCCGCGCGGGGCGGCGGGAGTGCCGCCTCCGTCCGCCCACATTCTTCCGGAGGTCCGCTTCAAGATCGCGGTCGCCTCCGGTAAAGGGGGCGTCGGGAAATCGACGGTCGCCGCGAACCTCGCTCTTGCGCTCGAGCGCCTCGGCCACACCGTGGGCTTGATGGACTCCGACATCTACGGGCCTTCGCAGCAGATGATGATGGGCATCGACGAGAAACCGTTCGTCAACCCATCCAATCAGATCGTTCCCATCGAGCGCTTCGGAGTCAAAGTGATGTCGCTCGGCTTTCTGATGGACGTCGACCAGCCGGTCATCTGGCGCGGGCCGATGGTCATGAAGGCGGTCGAGCAGTTTCTGCAGGACGTCGCGTGGGGGAAGCTCGATTTTCTCGTGATCGATCTGCCGCCCGGCACCGGAGACGCGCAGCTGACGCTCACCCAGAAGATCCATCTTTCGGGCGCGGTGATCGTGACGACGCCGCAGGACGTGTCTTTGATCGACGCGCGGAAGGGCCTGGCCATGTTCCAGAAGGTCAATGTCCCCGTACTCGGCATCGTCGAGAACATGTCCTTTTACACGTGTCCTCAGTGCGGGCATCGGGAGGAGATCTTCAAGCATGGGGGCGGGCGCCGGACCGCGGAGATGCTGAAGATTCCTTTTCTCGGCGAGATCCCGCTCGACCCGAAAGTCGTCGTGGGCGGAGATTCCGGACGACCCATCGTCGCGGGTGAGCCGGACGGCACCGTCGCCCGCGCGTACCAGGCCATCGCCGAATCGATCGCGAAGCAGCTCGGTCTCGCCGTGAACTAGAGAATTCGAGGTGGACGTTTTGCGGGAAGCCTCCACTCGGTTCCCAATGCCACCCGCCGCGGACTAGAGGATCGGTCGATGCCTGCGACGATCGAGCTCGCCAAGGCTGACATCACGACCCTCACCGTAGACGCGATCGTCAACGCCGCCAACGAAGCGCTGCAGCTCGGAGCGGGGGTCGCCGGGGCCATTCGGCTGCGGGGCGGTCCGAAGATCCAGGAGGAATGCGACGCGATCGGCCATTGCGCCACGGGAGAGGCGGTGGTCACCGGCGCGGGCAACTTGCGCATGCGCTGGATCATTCACGCGGTGGGCCCGGTCTGGCGAGGCGGGGAGTCGGGCGAAGAGGTCCAGCTTGCCTGCGCCGTTCTCGCGGCCCTCGCCCGAGCCGAAGAGATCGGCGCGGCCTCGGTGGCGCTTCCGGCGATCTCGACGGGCATCTATGGTTTCCCCGTCGCGAAGGCGGCTTCCATCTCCATCGCCGCCGCCCGGTCGTTCGCGGCGAAGGCCAAGACAGTGAAGCGCATTCTCTTCGCGTTCCTCGACGACAAGACGCTCGGGATATTCGAGAAGGCGCTGGTCGAGAGCCAATAGAACGGGGCGACGGCCCGGTCGTCTCCTTTATGATCGGGCGCGATGCCGATGGCCCGAGTGCTCTGTCTCTTCCTGACGCTTTCGGCATTTTTCTCCGCGCCGCCGTCGCAGTCACCCGGCGACCGGGAGCGGATCGAGACCGAAAAGAACGTCGGGTTGGCCGCTCTCGAGGAGGGGCAGCTCGCGGAAGCCCAGAAGCGTTTCGAAGCGGTTCGCCGGCTCGCTCCGCAAGAACCGCTGGGTTGGGCCAACGGAGCGATCGCCGCGATGCGCTCGAAGGACCTTGCGGGCGCGCGGCGACTCCTCGCCGAGGCGGAGAAACTGGCGCCTCGCGACGCTCGGGTCGCGGCGCTTCAAGGCGTTCTCGAGGAACAGGCGGAGAACATTCCCGGGGCAGTTCAGGCCTACGAGAAAGCGGCAGCGGCCGATCCCAAGGACCTGTCCTCGCGATGGAGCGCCGCCCGGCTTCTCGCGGAGAAGGTCGCCGGCGGACGTCCCCGGGCCATCACGGCCGTTCAAGCGGCTCTGCAGGTCGCGCCGGCGAACACGTTCCTGCTCGCTCGCCAATTCGATTGGGAGCAGGACTCCGGCGACCGCGCGGGAATCGCACAGGCATGGGAGCGGTTCGCCCGCGCGCTCGACGCCGATGCCCGCGCCGATCCGAAGATCGACAAGTATCTCCAGGAGACGAAGTCCGCTCTTGACTCCGGCGACGCGCACAACGCGTCGCTGAAATTCCGGATCGTCGAAAACCTGCTCCGTCCGACTCCCCGCTACCAGCAGGCCCGGCGCGACGTCGAGCCGGGCGTCATCGGGCTGCCTCTGGAGGATTGGTCGGCTTCGATGCCCAGGATGGGCCGGGTCGGGGGAAAGGGCGTCGCCGTGAAGTTCGTCGAGAAGCCCACGCCCTCGTTATCCACTCTGGAAGGTCTGGCCGGGGTTGGAGCCGGAGGCCACGACGGAAGGGATGTCGTCTTCGCGGGAGCTCGTGGAATCACGATCGCCCACGCTCGCGAAGGGTTCCGGCTCGATGCGCCGGTCGGAGGACCCGCGCGGACGGTGGAGGTGGCCGACATCACGAATTCGGGCGAGCTCGACCTCGTCACGCCGGGTGCTCTTTGGGTTTCGGCCAAGGGCGGATTCTCGAAAACGCCGCTTCCCCCGGGAGAGCGCGTGCTTCCCATCGATTTCGATTCCGACGGCGACCTCGACCTGTACGTGTCGAACACCGGCGGCGACAAGCTCCTGCGCAACAACCTGGACGGGACCTGGACCGACGTGACCGCCTCCGCCTTGCCGAAGGGACTCGCGTCCCGGTGGGCCGTCGCGTCCGATTTCGATCGGGACGGAGATCCTGACCTCGTGCTTGCCCGGTCCGAGGGAGGCCTCGTTCTTCTCGACAACCTCCGCGGCGGCCGGTTCGCGGAGCGCGAAGCGGGACTTCCCGGCAGCGGGCGGGTTCTCGCGCTCGCCGCGGGGGACTTGAACGCCGACGGCAGGCCGGATCTCGTGTGGACGACCGAGACGGCCGCGTTCGTCGCACTGAACCGGGGAGACGGAACCTTCCTGCCGGCGAAAGAAATCGGCGCCGGCGGAGAGCCCTTGCTCTTCGACTTCGACAACGACGGCGCTCTCGACCTTCTGCTGGCGTCGGCCAGCGGCACGTCGCTCTGGCGCAACGATGGATCCGGCTCCTTTTCCCGCGTCGGAGATCCGCTGCCCGCAGCGGTCGCCGCCGAGGCCGTCGACATCGATGGAGACGGCGACCTCGATCTCGTGCTCGTCACGCCGCGCGGACGCGCGGTCGTGCTCGAGAATCAGGGAGGAAACGCAAACGGCTGGATCGACGTCGCGCTGGAAGGGCTCGCGACGGGGTCTGCGAAAGTGAACCGGTTCGGATATGGCTCCGAGATCGAGGTCAAAGCGGGGGAGCTGTACGTGTTTCGGACCGCGTCGAGGCCGGTGACGCACGCGGGAATCGGATCCTCGCGGCGCGCCGACGTGCTGCGCATCATCTGGACCAACGGCATTCCTCAAAACACGCTCTCGCCTCCCGTCAAGACGCTCGTCAAAGAAGTGCAGCAGCTGAAGGGCTCCTGCCCGTTCGTCTACGCCTACGACGGCAGGCACTGGAGCTTCATTACCGACGCCCTCGGACGGAGCCCGGTCGGCCTGCTCTACGACGGCGTCCATCAAGCCAAAGCGGACACGCGCGAGTGGCTTCTCATTTCGGGCGAGAGAGCCAGACCGGTCGAGGGCCGAGTCGTTCTCGAGTTGACGGAAGAGCTGTGGGAGACCGTCTACTTCGATCTGGCCGAGCTTCGCGCGGTCGATCACCCGGCCGGGGTCGCGATCGTCCCGGACGAGAAAATGGTGCCTCCTCCTTTTCCGCCCAAAGCCCTGTACACGATCTCGCATCCGCTCGTTCCCAAGGCGGTCGACGAGAAGGGCCGGGATCGGACCGAGGAGATCGCGCGCGAGGACGGAAGGTATCTCGCCGGATTCGAGCCGACTCGCTACCAGGGAATCGTCGAGGACCACGCGCTCGTCCTGGATCTGCCCGAGGCCCGGCGCGGCGGGCGCGTCATGCTGTTTCTCACCGGCTGGATCTTCTACAGCGACACGTCGATCAACGTGTCTCTGTCCCAGGGCGGCGCGGTCCAACCGTTCGGTCCGGTTCTGGAGGTGCCGGACGGAGGCGGAAGATGGCGGGTGGCGATCCCGGCGATGGGCTACCCGGCGGGCAAGACCAAGACGATGCCGATCGATCTTTCGGACGTCCTTTCGCGCGAGGACCCGAGAGTGCGCATCCGGACGAATCTCGCGATCTATTGGGACCGGATCGCGTACACGGTGGGAGAGAAGACCGCTCCGACGCGAATCTCCGACGCGCCGCTCGAGTCCGCGCGGCTGTCCGGCC
>DATDNV010000540.1:0-3570 GCA_036518075.1 Thermoanaerobaculia bacterium | reverse complement strand
CGCTTCATCCGATGAGCCTCTCTGTCCTGTGGCGTGAGCCTGGCAATGGAGGCGGCCGGGTCTTTCGGCCTCACTCTCCCGATTTCGGCGGCCAGTCCGGCAATGGTCGGCCGCTCGAAGAGCGCGCGGAGAGGAAGATCGAAGCCAAACTGCTGACGAATCCGAGAGACCAGCTGCGTCGCGAGCAGAGAGTGCCCCCCCAGCTCGAAGAAGCTTTGCTCCACGCTGACCCGCTCCAGGTCGAGCACCCCGCACCAGAGAGTCGCCAGCGACTCCTCGAGCGGGTTCCGGGGCGGGACGAAGGGAGTGTCCTCCGCGATCTCGCCTCGTCCGACGGCGGCCAACGCCAGCCGGTCCACTTTTCCGTTCGGCGTCAACGGAAGCTTCTCGGTTCGAACGATCGCCGACGGGATCATGTAGTCCGGCAGTCTTTGCCCGAGAAACTCGCGCAGGATCTCATTGCGGGGCGCGGGCTCCCGTCCGGCGACGAAATGGGCGACGAGACGCCGATCGCCCCGGGCGTCCTCGGAAACGACGACAGCCGCCTCACGCACCCCCGGATGTTGAGCGAGCACGGCCTCGATCTCTCCGAGCTCGATCCGAAAGCCTCGCACCTTGACCTGAGAGTCGAGCCGCCCCAGGTAGTCGATCGTTCCATCACGGCGGCGCCGGACGAGATCGCCGGTCCGATAGAGCTTCTGTCGCTTCTGCCCGGGCTCCACCGCAAACCGATCCGGTACAAACTTTTCCGCCGTCAGCTCCGGACGGTTCCAGTATCCGAGGGCGATTCCCGATCCGCCGATGAAAAGCTCCCCGGGAATCCCGATCGGCGCCAGCTCGCCATGACGGTCGAGCACGTACAAGCGAGTGTTCGCGAGAGGCTGTCCGATCGGAGCGATGGCGGTCGTGACGACGTTCTCGACTCGCTGAGCGGCAGACCAGATCGTCGTCTCCGTCGGGCCGTAGAGGTTCCAGAGCTCTTCGCTGCGCGCGCGCAAAGTTTCAGCCAGCTCTCGCGAAAGCGCCTCTCCGCCGCAAAGGACCCGCGCAGGCGCGCCGCCGTCCCAGCCGCCCGCCAGAAGAAGCTGCCACGTGGCCGGCGTGCCCTGTACCGTCGTCACGCCGAATCGACGAATCCGCTCGAGCAGGGCGGCGGCATCTCCCGACACTTCGCGAGAAACCAGAATGAGACGCGCGCCGGTCACCAGCGGGAGATAGAGCTCGAGAGCAGCGATATCGAACGACAAGGTCGTTACCGAGAGAAGAACATCGTTCGGGCCAAGTCCCGGAGTTCGACTCGCCGCCTCGAGAAGGTTGGCCAGAGCGCGATGAGGAATCTCGACCCCCTTGGGACGGCCGGTCGAGCCAGAGGTATAGATCAGATAGGCGAGATCTTCCGGTTCCGGCGATCGGTCCAGGTTTTCCGAGCCCTGCGAAGAGAGCGCTGGCCAGTCCTCGTCGAGCCAGAGCACGCGCGGGGGAAGAGGAGAAAGCTGTTCCGCGAACTCCCTCGTTGTGACCGCGGCGGCGACCGGGGCGTCTCCCATCATGAATCCGATCCTCTCTTTGGGATACGCGGGGTCGATCGGCAGATAGCCGGCGCCGGCTTTCAGGATCCCGAGAAGCGCCGCGAGCATTTTGAGCGAACGCTCGACGCAGATCGCCACGACGGCGCCTGGGGCGACTCCGAGTTGCTGGAGCCGACGCGCGATCTGATTCGCATGCGCGTTCAACTCCGCGTAAGTCCAGGCTTCCCGTTCGAAAACGGCCGCGATCGCATCCGGAGTTTTCGCGACCTGGGCTTCGAACATCCGCGGAAGAGTCCCTTCCCGCGGGGACGGCGCGGCCGTGTCATTCCAGTCGAGGAGCAATCGACGTTTTTCCGGCTCCGCCAGAAGCGCCAGCCGCGAAACGCGGCATTCCGGATCTGCCATCGCGCTTCCAAGCAGTTTCTCCAGGTGACCCAGGAACGCCTCGATCGTCGGCGCTTCGAAGAGATCGAGGTTGTATTCGGCGCGAGCACGAAGACAGGAGTCGGCTTCCGAAATCGAAAGCGTCAGATCAAACTTGGCCGTCGTCGGGTCGATCGGAATCGGGTCGACGATCAGGCCCGGCAACTCCGGCGGATGCGCGGGCGCATTCTGGAGGATGAAGAGGACCTGAAACAGCGGGGTATAACTCATCGTTCGCTCGGGCGCGAGTTCTTCCACAAGCTTCTCGAAAGGCATTTCCTGGTGTGAATACGCTCCGAGTGCCGTCTCCCGCATGCGGCCGACGAGCTCTCGAAAGGTCGGATCGCCGGACAAGTCGGCTCTCAGAACCAGTGTGTTCAGGAAGCAGCCGATCAAACCTTCGAGCTCCGGCCTCGTCCGGCCTGCAATGGGGGAACCCACGACGATGTCCTCTCGGCCTGTATAGCGAGAGAGCACTCCGCAAAGACCCGCGAGAAGGGTCATGAAGAGCGTCACGCCCTCTTTCTGACTGAACGCGCGCAAGTCCCGGCTGAGAGTCTCCGAGAACCTCGCCACCGCGCGAGCACCGCGGAGACTGGGGACAGCGGGCCGAGGCCGGTCGCCCGGCAGATCCAGCAACCCGGGCGCTCCCGACAGCCGATCCCGCCAATACGAAAGTTGCGTCTGCAGCACCTGGCTCTGCTCCGGACCCCGCTGCCATTCCGCGAAATCCGAGTACTGGATCGTCAGCGGCTCGAGCGGCGATGGTTTGTCTTGCGCGAACGCCCCGTAGAGCAATCCGAGCTCCCGAAACAGGACGCCGGCGGACCACGCATCGCTGACGATGTGGTGGTTCGTCAACATCAGGACATGCTCGTCCCGTCCCAGACGAAGCAATCGGGCCCGAAATAGCGGACCGCTCGCCAGATCGAAGGGCGTTTGCTCTTCCTCTCTGCCGACGCGGGCGACCTCTGACTCACGAGCGGCTGGCGCGAGAAGCGATAGGTCCGTCACCGGCAGAAAGAAAGCTCCGCGCTCTCCGACCGACTGGACAGGCCGGCCGTCCACGCTCGAGAAGGTCGTTCTCAGAACCTCGTGCCGGTCGACGATTTCGGCCAGGGCGCGGCGGAGCGCCTCGATCGCGAGAGGACCGCGAATGCGGAGCGCCCGCGGCACGTTGTAGGAAACGCTGCCCGGTTCGAGCTGGTCGAGGAACCAGAGTCGCTGCTGCGCGAACGAGAGCGGCGCCTGGCTGGATCGGGCGCGCCTGGGAATTGAGCCGGCGCGAAGGGCCTTGGCGTCGCGATCCCGCAGCCGACGCTCGAGCAGCTCGCGCTTGGCCGGCGAGAGCGCCGCGATGCGCTCGTCGAGATCAGGCGCGGATGGGTGGCTCATTGCCAATCTCCAGCCGTTCGGCTTCCGGCTCCGGCTGTTCATCCAACTCGTCGAGAATGCGAACCAGGTCTTCCCGCTCCGCGGCGTCCATCCTCGCCGCCAGCCGGCTCACCGTCGGTGTCTCGAACAGCCATCGGATGGGCAGCTCCCGGCGGAACGCCTTCCGCATACGGGAGACCACCTGCGTGAGCAGAAGGGAGTGGCCGCCGAGGTCGAAGAAATT
>DATDNV010000539.1:0-6135 GCA_036518075.1 Thermoanaerobaculia bacterium | reverse complement strand
GATGACGTCTCGTTCAGTCAGGCGAATGTCGGAGAGAACTCCCGCGTCGGCGTCGGCCTGGGAGAGAAAGCCCGGAAGCTCGATGTCGAAGCCGTGCTCTTGGGCGACGGCGGAGTAATGGAGACCTCGCGCCTCGAGCGCGTGAAGCAGTATTTCCACGAAGTCGTACTCGACGTGGCTCGCGTTGCCGGCAACGAAGTCCGCGGGCGTCTGGCTTCGCCAAAGCTCCGCCTCCTGAAGGCCGATCAGATCCGGCTGCGCCGCGGCGATTTCGCGGGAGATCCCGTCGGCCCGCGCGGGGAAGTCGGTGAACCGCACTTTTGCCCAGATCTCGGAAACCGCGCCGACGACGGCCGTCGGATCTCCCGACAGGATCGCCGTAACGGCCGGAGCGACATCGGCGCCGAGGTAGAGATTCCTGGTCATTACCGTCACCGTCTTCGCGTCGTTGCCCTTGGGGTGCGGCGACGCCGCGAGCGCGGCAGCGCAAAAAGGGCCGAGGGCAAGCAGGACCGAGGCGGCAAACTTCCCCTGGTGACGTGTCATGGTGGTCTCCTTTCTTTCGAGCGATAATCAGCATCGGCTCCGGCGCGCCCAAAAGTCTTCGGGAAGTCCTGGGGTTCTTCTGGTTTCCTTCTAATGAGAGTTCGCTTCGGGGATTTCACTTTGGACTCGGAGACGCGCGAGCTGCTCCGTGGCGATAGGCCCGTACACCTGTCTCCCAAGGCCTATCGGTTGTTGGAGCTGCTGCTGGAGAATCGCCCGCGGGCTGTCCCCAAGGCTGAGCTTCAGGAACGCATCTGGCCCGACACGTTCGTTTCCGAGGCGAACCTTGCGAGCCTCACTGCTGAAGTCCGGGAAGCCATCGGCGAGGACGGCCAATCGGCGCGGTTTCTCAGGACGGTCTACGGATTCGGGTATGCGTTTTCAGGTGGCGCCACTGAGGCGTCGCGTCCGGCCTCCGCGCCCGGGCGCCGCTACTGCATGCTCGACGGGAAGCGAGAGATCGAGCTCGTCCCGGGCGAGAACATCGTCGGGCGCGACGTGGATGCGGCGGTCCGTCTCGACGACCCGACGGTGTCGCGACACCATGCGCGCATCCTGGTCGAGTCCACGGGCGTCACGGTCGAAGATCTCGAAAGCAAAAACGGATCTTTCCTCGAGGGCGAACGACTCCGGTCGGCCCGATCCTTGAAGAGCGGCAACACGGTCAAGTTCGGTTCGGTCCTGTTGACGTTCAAGACTTTCGCTCCCGACGATTCGACCGAGTCGGTCCGGCCGGAGTGAGGCCGGGTCTCTTGACCCCCAGCCTCTCTAGCTGTCTATTGGCTCGTGCACGCCCCTCACCCTCCTCCCATCGGGAAATGGGGACTATGCCTATATCAGATCTGACATAGCGATGCCCATTCCGTCGCGGCGCGTGAAGTCTCCGCGAAGTAACCGGGCGGAGGAGGCGCACGCCGCGGGAGCGAGAGCGAAGCGAGGAACCAGGCGAGCGATCGAAGCTGCATCCAGCCGAGTCGCTCGGCGGTGCACCGTGAGGCGCAGGTTCCTCGCAAGCTCGAGCGACGTTATAAGTGCGGCCCGATCGTGTCGAGCGTGTACGACTTGACGAAGTTCTGGTCCGCGTAGAGCTTCGAGAGATCCGATTCCGCGATCGCCTTCGCGGGAACGTTTGCTGCCTTGTCTCCCCCGCCCTCGACCCATGCGCTCTGCCAGATGCGGGCGAGGCATTTGCAGCCGTCCACCATCGCGTCGATCGTCCCGTCGCCGAAGCTCTTCCACAGTTCCTCCGCAATCTCCTTGGGCTTCATGCCCTGGTCCCTCGAGGCCTGGAACTTCTTCACGATCTTCGGAGGAGGAAGAGCGGCGAAGGTCTTGGACATCAGGTCCACGACCGCGAGGGCGGCTCCGTTTCCGCCTTTGAAGACGTCTTTCGCGGCGACCTTGCCCATCTTGGCGTCAATCCCCTTGACGATGTCGAAGACGTGATAGTTGACCATGTCCTTCTCGTAGCTCGAGTGGACCCCGTGCGCCCGGGGAATCATCTGCTCCACCTTCTTCTTCTGCTTCGGATCGAAGACGAGCGCCTTCACCGTGTCCGCCGGATCGCCGTCGAAGAGATGGGAGATGTGGAGCGGCTGGCAGGCGTCTCCGACGTAATGCGCGAGCGTTCCCGCGGCGCAGACGTACGCTTTGAAATCGGGCTTTCCGTTTCCGCCCGGAAGCGTCCCCTTCAGAGCCGCCACCATCGCGTCGTAGAACTGCCACGATCGAAATGGCAGCAGCCCGCGGCTCTCGTCCTTGACCTCCGTGTAGTACTTCTGCCAGGCCGCGACCGCAACGTTCGCTTTGTCCTTACAAAGATCGAGGAGCGTCTGGTTCTTCGCGTTCTTCGCGTCCATGTCCGCGAAGTGGTTAGGGTGCTCCGGCTGTCCGCGGCCGCCGTCGTCGTGCTTGGCGATCTTCCAGACCAGATCCGGAACGTCCGCGAGCGGCACGAAATCGTGCAGGCTCAGCCCCTCGGTCGACTTCTGCGAAATCTCCGACGCGGCAAAACTGACCCGGTTGAGATTCGCCTCCATCAGCTTTCGCAGTGAAGCGTCGCTGATGAACTCGATCGCCTTGGCCGCGATCGTGTAGTGCCCCACCGCTCCCCAGTAGGTGATTTCGCCGAGATTCCAGTCGCGGATCGGCTCGACCTCGAGGTTCTGGCAGGCGGTGCTCAGGAAGGTCGCGAGCACGTATGGGCTGATCCGACTCTGGCCATCGGCGAGGAAGCGCTGTCCGCCCCACTGCACGGCGACCGGCATGGGGTCGTTGCCCGGACCGGAATCGAGAAGCCAGAGCGTCCCCGAGTCGCCGGGCCTCGTCGCGAGCGGCGTCGCCTCGTCGGCCGGTCCGATCAGGCAGTCGGCCACGTACTCGAACCCTCCGACCGCCTTGTACCGATAGAACAGTCCCTTGATCTTTCCGCTGAGTGGCCCGGACACGGCTCCGCGCGCCTTCACACGGCAGTCGATCAATCGGAGCGACATGTTCTCGGAGGAGAGGTTCGCCAGCTTGCCCATGCGTCCGATGCCATAGATCTGCGCCGTCCACTGATTGATGTCATCCACCTCGACCAGCCCGATGTCCATGTTCACGTAGACGCGCTTGCCTTCGAAGCCGGGATAGATCTCCTCGAATTTCTTCGAGAGGAGCTGCTTGGCCGAGCTCTTGCCGATCGGAATCTTTTCGCCGCCGAGAAGCGTGTAGACCGGTGTGTCGGGCTCGCCGGTGACGTGCCGATTGGTCAGCGCGTACACCGTGTGTCCGTCGGTGACGAGGCAGCCGATCGACGCGACCCGCTCCTCCCCTTGCGTGTCGATGAGAATCGGAAAGCCGCCGCCGACCCAGTGGTTGGGGAAGTTCGATGGAACCGGCGCAGGCGGTGCCAGCTCCTGCAGCGGCGCATAAACGACACAGACCGGCACGCGGCTGCCGTCGGGCATCGACAACGCCCTGGGTACGATGTCGGTCGCCGTGAGCCCCTGCGCGGCGAGATTGGACTCGTCGGCCCAGAAGTCGACGAACACGATCACGCACGGCCACGAATACGGCCGGACCTCCGAGTTGTCCAGCGTCCGCGCCTTCTTCTTCTTGATCGGACCCGACTCTCGCGTGTCGCGCGCGACCAGCTCCTCTCGACCCTTCGGCCATGGATCGTCTTTGCGGATGAGGTAGCGCCCGACTGCCGTTCCCACGACGTGCTTCTTGGCGGTCAAGTGCAAATGGTAGTGGTCCCGCGCCTCGATGAGGTCGCTGAGCGACAGCATGTTGTAGTCCTTGTCGACGTCGAGGACGTTCTCTGGATGGAATTTGGGCTCGCGGTCGCTTTCCTTTTCCGAGCTCATCGTTTCCTCCCTTTTCCGGAACGGCAGGCGGGATATTGGAAGAGTCCCGCGTCCGAGTTTAGATGCGATCGATGCGAGAGAAACCCTCCCTTAAGGGATGGGCTCGTTCGGACATCGAGGGTGTCGGACCGTGTCTCACGGCTGACGGAGACACCCGCCGCTCCCATCGGCCTCCGTGGAGCGCCTCCTCTTTTTCCACCGGAGTATTCTTCGCCGGCCAAGGGAGGATCCCGATGCCAAATCCGAACGCCGACGAATCGATCGAGAGCGCCGTGCGTCGATCGCTGGAGGAACTCGGCGCTCGCTACGAGGTCATGGCCTGCGATCCCGCTCTCGCCGATACGGCGGCGTTCTGCGCTCACTACGGCGTCGATCCCGGCAAGTCCGCCAACGCGATCTTGATCGCTTCGCGGAAAGAGCCGAAGAAGTACGCCCTCTGCCTCGTCCTCGCCACGACCAAGCTCGATGTCAACAAGAAGGTCGCGGAGCTCCTCGGCGTCAAGAAGCTCTCGTTCGCGACGGGTGAAGAGACGGTGGCGTTGACCGGAATGATGATCGGTGGTGTCACGCCGTTTGCGATTCCGTCGGACGTGCCGATTTACATCGACAGCCGGATCGTCTCGCTCGATCAGATCGTCGTCGGCGGCGGCAGCCGCTCCTCCAAGCTTCGCATTGCGCCGGAGATCTTCGCCCGGATGCCCGGCGTCCAGGTCATCGAGCGCCTCGCGCTCGAACGCGGTGCGGTTTCTCCCGAGTCCGGCGCTTAGCGAAACTCTCGCGATGGAGTCGCGGCCCCGAATCAAGACTGCCGTCGGGGGGACAAGCACGACCGAGGGCCGGGCCAGGGATCACTCAACCAGTCCGAGTCGCAGCGCAGGCGACCAGAGCCAGGCACAGAGACCCGCGAGCTCAGAGTGCCGCCCCGTCCCGACCTGCTAGACTCCGCTTCCCGAAGTGGACAACAGAGTCATCAGCGCCAAGCTGGCGAATCGCTACGAGCTCATGGGAGAGCTCGGGCGCGGCGGCATGGGAGTCGTCTACCGAGCTCGCGACCCGCTCTTGAACCGCGAGGTTGCGGTCAAGCTGATCTCCTCGAGCGATCTCACGCCGGAGCTCGAAGGACGCTTCCAACGCGAGGCTCAGCTCGTCGCCCAGATGGACCATCCGGCGATCGTGCCGATCCACGACCTCGGGCGCGATCAGGGCTCGCTCTTCTTCGTGATGCCGCTCGTTTCCGGAACGAACCTGCAGCGCCTGATCCGCGACCAGTCGCTTCGGCTGGGAGAAGTGGTCGATATCGGGATTCAGGCCGCCGAAGCCCTCGAGTACAGCCACTCGCGCGGGGTCGTCCACCGCGACATCAAGCCCGCCAACATCATGGTGACTCGCGACGACGCCGGCTCGGGAGCTCGCGTGCGCGTGATGGATTTCGGTCTGGCGCATTCGGCGACCGAGTCGCGGCTGACGAAGACAGGGACCCTCGTCGGAACGGTCGCGTACCTCTCTCCGGAACAGGTCGCCTCGAGAGCGTTCGACGGCCGTTCGGACGTGTATTCGCTCGGCGTCGTCCTCTACGAGTGCCTCGTCGGAGAGCCGCCGTTCACCGGTGAAGTCCAGTCGATCCTCTATCGGATCGTTCACGAAATTCCTCAGTCTCCCCGCGCTCTCGGGGCCGAGATCCGGGAGGAGCTCGAAGACATCGTCCTCCGCTGTCTCGCGAAGGACCCGGCCAAGCGGCCTCAGAAGGCGGGCCAGGTCGCCGAGGCCCTGCGGCGCCACCGCTCGAGCCTCGCCAGCGACGAGTTCCGCATGTCGGTCGTCCTCTCCGCGAGCCGCGTCATCCCTCGTCCCACCGCCTCCGTCTTCGTGGGCAGGGAGAAGGAGTTCGCCGAGCTGCAGAGACGCTTGAACAACGCGATCGCGGGTGAAGGGCAATTCGCCGTGGTGGCGGGCGAAGCGGGGATCGGAAAGACGCGCCTTCTCGAGGAGTTGAAGAACCTCGCCGCGGTTCGAAAGATCCGCGTTCTCTACGGAAGATTCATCGAGCAGGAACGCTCCTTCTCCTACCAGGGTTTCTCCGAGCTGATCGAGGACTACTTTCATTCCCGCGACGCCGGCGGATCTTCGGAGCGTCCCGATTTCTCGGATCTCGCGCCGGATCTCGTCGCTCTCTTTCCGCAGCTCGCGGAGATCGGCGAGCTGCGCGGGGCGATCAGCGGCGACTCGCGCGCCGCGGCTC
>DATDNV010000538.1:0-4418 GCA_036518075.1 Thermoanaerobaculia bacterium | reverse complement strand
GCAAGAGGTCACGAGGCGATCGACGCTTCCGACGGCCTCGAAGCGCTCGAGCAGCTGCGCTCCGAGAAGCTGGACGCCGTGATTTCCGACATTCTCATGCCGCGCATGGACGGATACCGCCTCTGCTACGAGATCCGTTCGGACGAGAAGCTGCGCTCGATTCCGATCATCATCTACAGCGCGACGTACACGTCTCCGGCCGACGAACGCCTGGCGCTGGGCGTCGGGGCGGATCGTTTCATCAGAAAGCCCACCTCCCCATCGGTGATTCTCGAGCATCTGGAAGACCTCGTGCGCCGTCCGAGAGCAGCCGCTGAAGTCGCTCCGTTCGACTCGGAGCTGGAGGTCCTCAGGGAGTACAGCGAACGCCTCGTCCAAAAGCTCGAATCCAAGAACATCGCGCTCCAGGCCGCCAAGGAGCAGCTGGAGGTCTCCGAGCGCCGCTTTCGGGAGCTCGCCGATCAGGCGCCCATCGGCATCTACCGCTCGACGCGCCAGGGACGGTTCGTGTCCGTCAATCCGGCGTTCGCGCGGATCCTGGGTTACGACACGCCGGAGGACGTCCTGCGGCTCGACATCACCAGGGACATCTACTTCGATGCCGGGGAGCGAGACCGGCTGATCGCCGATAACCAGCGGCTGGGCGGCATCGGCGGGTTCGAGGTCCGGTTGAAGCGCCAGGACGGCTCTCCCGTCTGGGTCCGGCTGGACTCGAGAGCCATTCGCGACGAATCGGGCGAGCTGACGCACTTCGAGGGCTTCGTCCACGAGATCCAGCAGCGCAAGCGGGCCGAAGAGGCCTTGAAGCAATCGGAGGAGCGTTTCCGGCGGTCGTTCGCTTTGAGCCCGATCGGGATGAGCCTTTCGGAGGCGAAGGCGGGGCGCCTGGTGGACGTCAACGAGACGTTCGCCCGCCTGCTGGGTTTCGAGCGCGAGGAGCTGATCGGCCGCACCTCGGTCGAGATGGGCATCTGGAACGACCTCGCGGACCGAGACCGAATCACCGCCGATGTGCGAAATTCGCGTCTGATCAGGGACCGGGAAGTTCGGCTGCGGACCAAATCGGGCGATCTCAAGCACGTCCTCGGGTCCGTGGAGCCCCTGCGGCTTGGTGAGGAGCAGGTCTATCTGTCCGTGTTCCAGGACATCACGGAGCGCAAGAAGTCGGAGCAGTCGATTCAGAGACTCCTCCGCGCCGTCGAGCAGGCGCAGAGCGCCATTTTCATGACCGATCCGAGCGGAGAGATCAACTACGTCAATCCCGCTTTCGAGAAGATCTACGGCTATTCCAAGGAAGAAGCGCTCGGCAAAACGCCCCGGATCTTGAAAGGCGGCCAACGCGACCAGGCGTACTACGAAAGTTTCTGGCAAAGGCTGCTCGCCGGGGAATCGGTACGCGAGGAGTTCGTCAACAGGAGACGCGATGGCCGGCTCGTCACCATGAACGCATCCATCAGTCCCGTCCTGGACGAAAGAGGAGATCGGGTGGGATTCATCGCCGTGCAGGAGGATGTCACCGAGAGTAAGCGTTCGGAGGAGGCTCTTCTGAAATCGGAGCGGAGATTCTCGCTTGCGTTCCAGGCGAGCCCCGTGCCGACGTCGATCCGGGAGGTCGCCACGGAGAGATATCTCGACGTCAACGAACAGTTCGTGCGCACATTGGGCTTTTCGCGCGAAGAGCTCATCGGACGCACTCCCGTTGAGGTCGGTCTTTGGGTGGATCCGGACGCTCACCGCCGCGCGACAGCGTCCGTCAGCCAGAATTCGGCGTTGCGCGAATCGGAGCTTCAGCTTCGCACGAAATCGGGCGCGGTCCTCGACGTGTTGGGGTCGTTCGTGCGCGTCGACTTGGGAAGCCTCTCCTGCATTCTCTCGACTTTCGTCGACGTGACCGAGCGCCAGCGGGCGGAAAGGCAGAGCCGGATCAACGAGGAGCGGTTCCGGAGGCTTCTGGACTCGAACACAATCGGCATCTTCATCGCCGACCTGACAGGACGTACGTTCGAAGCGAACGACGCTTTTCTCAACATCATCGGCTATTCGCGCGAAGAGCTTTTTTCCGGCGCCGTGCGTTGGGACGAGATCACACCTGAGGAGCACAGAGAAAGAGATCAGATCGCAGTGGAACAGCTCCGAACGGTCGGCGTCGCACAGCCATGGGAGAAGGAATACCTACGGAAAGATGGAACCCGCGTGCCCGTTCTGATCGGGGTCGCGATGCTCGGCGAAGCAGAAGGCCGTTGCATGGTGTACATCCTTGACCTGTCGTCGCAAAAACAGCTCGAGCAGCAGCTGCGCCAGTCTCAGAAGATGGAGGCGATTGGCCAGCTCGCGGGCGGCGTCGCGCACGACTTCAACAATCTCCTGACAGCGATCCTCGGGTACTCGGATCTCCTGACGGGTCGGGTCCAAAGCGCCGACCTGCAGGAAGCCGTCGACGAGATCAAGAAAGCGGGCGAGCGCGCTGCCGCGCTGACTCGGCAGCTTCTGGCGTTTTCCCGCAAGCAGGTCTTGAGCCCGGAAGTTCTCGACCTCAATCGGCTGATCGAGAACCTGGAGAAGATGCTGCGGCGGCTGATCGGGGAGCACATCGAGCTGACGACGCGGCTCTCGGGGAGTCTTTGGCGCGTGCGCGCGGATGCCGGGCAGGTCGAGCAGGTGATCCTGAATCTGGCCGTCAATGCCAGGGATGCGATGCCCAAGGGCGGAAAGCTCGTGATCGAGACGGCGAACGTCGCTCTGGACGACGGGTACGCGCGCATCCACCCGTCGGTCCGGCCGGGCCGCTACGTGATGATCGCCGTCAGCGACTCCGGCGTGGGGATGACCGCCGAGACCCAAGCGAAGGTTTTCGAGCCCTTCTTCACGACGAAGAAGACCGGTACGGGGCTCGGGCTCGCGACCGTCTACGGAATCGTCAAGCAGAGCGGCGGGAACATCTGGGTCTACAGCGAGCTCGGGCGAGGAACGACTCTGAAGGTCTACTTCCCGCAGTTCGAGGGCGATGCCGTTGACGCGAGACCCAAGGCGGCCGGCTCGGCCGTGGCGGGAGGATCGGAGACGATTCTCATCGTCGAAGACGAGGCTTCGGTGCGTTCGCTCGCGCGCCGGATACTCGAAAAGCACGGATATTCGATCCTGGCGGCCCGAAACGGCGCCGAGGCTCTCGAGATCGCGGAGGGGCACCCGGCGCCGATTCACCTTCTCCTGACGGACCTGATCATGCCCGGCATGGCCGGCCCCGATCTCGCCGCTCAACTGACGGCCTTGCGGCCTCAAATGCGGGTCCTCTTCATGTCGGGATATACCGACGACTCGGTCGTCCGCGATGGACTAGTCTCTGAGAAGGGCCTGTTTCTCCAAAAGCCGTTCACGCCGGACGGCCTGGCGCGAAAGGTCCGTGAAGCGCTCTCCTAGACCGGACGGCGACGGGCCCTTGGTTCATCTCCTCTCGACCGCGAGAGAATGGGCCCAAGCCGTGAAACACTGGACGGGGATACGCGCTTGGCCCACCCGGGCCGAGCGGAGGAGCTGATGAGACGCCTTCGCATGCTCTTCGTCGAAGACTCCCAGGACGACGCTGCACTCGTCGTACGGGAACTCGTCCGAGCGGATTATGAGGTCGACTGGGAGCGAGTCGAGACGGAACGCGCGATGCGGGCTGCTCTCGAACGCCAGCCCTGGGATCTGATCATCGCCGATTACCACATGGCTCGCTTCGGCGCGCCCGAAGCGTTGGCGCTGCTGAAGAGAATGGGGTTCGACCTGCCCTTCATCATCGTCTCCGGCACTGTGGGTGAAGAATCCGCCGTGGACGCGTTGAAGGCCGGAGCACATGACTTTCTCCCGAGGGAAAAGCTCCAACGCCTGATTCCCGCCGTCGAGCGGGAACTCCAACAGGCAGGGCAGCGGCGTGCGCGGCGAAGGGTCGAGGAAGAGAATCGACTCCTCGCCGACATCGTCGAGTCGTCCGACGACGCCATCATTTGCACCGATCTTGCCGGCAGGGTGGTCAGCTGGAACCGCGGCGCCGAGCGGATGTACGGCTACACGGCCGCGGAGACCCGGGGTTCCAGCCTCGATGTTCTCGAGCCTTCTGGTCATCAGGGTGAGGTGACTCGGGCGATCGAGAATCTCCGAAGGGGAGGAGTGGAGCGCTACGAGACCAGGCGCCGTCGCAAAGACGGAACGACTCTCGACGTGGCGGTCGCCGTTTTTCCGGTCATCGACGCGAGCGGCGCGGTTGCCGGAGTCGCGTCCGTCACGAGGGACATTACCGAGAGGAAGGAAGCGGAGGCCGCACTGCGAGAGTCGGAAGAGAGGCACCGGCTTCTGTTCGAACGAAGCCTCTACGGCGTCATCCGCAACACGCTCGAGGGGCGGATCGAGGATTGCAACGAAGCAGCTGCGAGGCTCTT